>NZ_QJTG01000016.1:49504-128966 GCF_003217275.1 Bacillus sp. 196mf | reverse complement strand
GACGCGGGTCCATCCATAAGTGACAGCCGAAGCCGCCTTTCAATTTCGAACCATGCGGTTCAAAATGTTATCCGGTATTAGCCCCGGTTTCCCGGAGTTATCCCAGTCTTATGGGCAGGTTACCCACGTGTTACTCACCCGTCCGCCGCTAACTTCTTGAGAGCAAGCTCTCAATCCATTCGCTCGACTTGCATGTATTAGGCACGCCGCCAGCGTTCATCCTGAGCCAGGATCAAACTCTCCAATAAAGTTAGTTTGTCTAGCATCTAAAAATAAAAATTGACGTTTCACGTTGTTTGTTTCGTTCAGTTTTCAAAGAACTAATTGGTCGCTCATTTGCGACTTCCTTATGTTAACATCTTCATTTTTCAATGTCAACTAAGTTTTTCAATTTCTTTTTTGTCGTTTTCTGCGTTTCCGCATCAGCGACGGTTATTAATATATCATGCAGTATATACAGGGTCAATACTTTTCACAAAAAAATTTCACATCCCGTTAAAAACTTAAAATTCATTATAGCACCTATTCATTCTTCATGGCTCCTCTCCTATCCATTTCATATCTTATCTCTTTATCAATTTACACGAGAGTGAAAATTCTAAATTTTATGTTATATTATTATTATAGGAGTGTGGTGAGAATGAGCATTAAGTATTCAAACAAAATCAATAAAATCCGGACCTTTGCATTAAGTTTAGTATTTATCGGCCTCTTCATTGCATACTTAGGTGTCTTTTTCCGCGAAAACATTATTATCATGACAACTTTTATGATGGTTGGCTTTTTAGCTGTTATCGCTAGCACTGTCGTTTATTTTTGGATTGGTATGTTATCTACTAAGACTATCCAAATTATTTGTCCAAGCTGTGATAAGCCAACAAAAATGCTCGGCCGTGTCGATGCATGTATGCACTGCAATCAACCTTTAACACTAGATCGAGATCTAGAAGGAAAAGAATTTGATGAAAAGTATAATAAGAAGAGTTATAAATCATAAGTATCAAGGGAAATACGAGTTTGCAACACTACAAACGTTTCAACTCATTAAAAAGTTGATTTCTTAAGAAATCAACTTTTTAATTGTTTTATTAAATTTATTACACCTATTTTTTCGAAATAACAGTAAACATCCCTGTCATGTTAGGCGAATAATCTTTAAAATCATATTTTTCGTAGAATGACGTTTTCCCTTGCGACGCAAACAAACCAATGAATGCTTTATCTGGAGCATTCTGATTTAAGTATTCTACTAAAGTATTCATTATTTTCTTTCCAATACCATTCTTTTGATACTCTGGATGAACCACTATATCTTGAATATAGAAATAGATAGCCCCATCACCAACAATTCTGCCCATGCCGATGATTTGATTATTATCCTTGACTGTTATACAGTAAATCGAATTTTGAAGTGATATTTCCACCACCTCAAAGTTCATATAATTAGTCCATCCCACAGAATCACATAAATATTTATATTCTTCCAATGTTGGAATGTCACTTTTAATCTCATATTTCTTCAAAATGTCCCCTCCAAGAATTCATTTCCACCAATACAAAGTAAATTCGACAAACTTTTATCTAACCCTTCTTACTAACTTAGCACTGTAAATCCCGATTAACCTCACGCTAATCCTTATATAATAAAGAAAGAGGCTGACGTATAGCCGTCAGCCTCTTTCTTTATTATATATTACGCCTTATGACACTCTGGACAAACGCCATAAATTTCTAAGCGATGACTATTGATAACGAAGCCTGTCGTTTTCGCAGCTTCCTCTTCCAGCTTTTCCAAGCCTCCATAAGGAAAATCAACAATCTTACCACATTTTTCGCAAATCACATGATAATGTTGACTTGTAACATAATCAAATCTACTTGAAGCGTCTCCATAAGTTAATTCCTTTACAAGTCCAACCTCTTTAAACACACGTAAGTTATTATAGACAGTTGCAACACTCATATTTGGAAACTTACCTTCTAATGCTTTATAAATATCATCCGCTGTTGGGTGCGTCATTGATTCCACAAGGTACTCTAAAATAGCATGACGCTGTGGAGTAATGCGTACACCCGTATTTTTCAGCATTTCTAGCGCTTCTTTTAATTCTTCTTTGACCACCGTCATGCACCCCGATTCTATACGGATTATTATTTTATAATTCTTATAAAGAGTGTACTCCTTTTCTTATAAATCGTCAATATTTCTACTATAAGTATGTGGTTTATTTTTATATTCAGGACTTGTTTTTATGTATCTTTCCCTTTTTCTTCATATATTACATAGAAAAAAGTGCGACATAATCGCACTTGGAATACTATCATCTGAGGAGGTATGCCCTACACTTCCACTTTATGTAAGGCAGTAAAATATGTATAGACACTTGCCTTGTTTCTGCATATTTTATCTCCAACGTAGATTTATTTTATATAAGAAAGAACATCCTCAATATGTCCTTTCACTTTCACTTTACGCCACTCTTTTACAAGTTCACCGTCTTTATTAATAAGGAATGTAGAACGCTCGATTCCCATATACTCTTTCCCAAAGTTCTTTTTTAACTTCCAAACATCGTATAACTCTGCTACTTTATGATCTTCATCTACTAAAAGTGTAAATGGTAATTCATGTTTCTCAATGAATTTCAAATGTCTATTCGCTGAATCAGGACTTACTCCAAGAATAACCGTATCCTTCTCTTGAAATACTCCATACGCATCACGAAAATCACATGCTTCAGTTGTACATCCTGGCGTCATATCTTTCGGGTAAAAATAGAGAACTACATTTTTACCGCGAAAATCAGCTAGGCTAACTTCTTCTCCGTTACTTCCCTCTAATGTGAATTCTGGTGCCATTTCTCCTACTGTAATCATTGTTATCACTCCTACTCTTTTCCTTTACTATAACAAATGCTTCCTTATTTTTCATTGTCTATTACAGACCTCATCACAAAAGCAAAAGGGAGTGTATATCCAATTAGCGCTTCTGCAATTGCAATCCATCGCCCAATTCCAATCGGAGATATGTCACCATATCCAACAGACAATAAAGTAACTGCGCTAAAATATAAACAAACTTCAACGAGTTGAAAAGAATGAACGTTCAAACTTTCTCCGTCCTCTTTCAAAACTGCGAAACCCATTTCCTCTAATACAACGTAACTTAATCCAAACGCGATCAGTACTGTTGTATAGATCAAAAATAATGTGGCCAAATTATACAGCGAAAAAAAACGCGTTGAATCTGAATAAGAACTCCATAATAATTGGACACTTTTCAAAATAGCGATTGCTGCAATTAATAGAATAAATCCCCATAACATGTCCTCCACCTCATTTTATATGTATGAGGTGGAGGACTGATTTATCCCTTAGAAACGAACAAGCTTCTATAATTAATTACCCGCGCCACGGTATCTTTTTACTCCTTGGTTCCAGAGGTTGATTGCAATCGTAAAACAGATAACACCAACAAGTGGCGTCGCGAATGCATAACTATTCCATTCTGTTTTTCTTAAAAAGTATGCTGCTGGATATACTCCAACAAACGCGAACGGTAAAACAAACGTTAAAATGAAACGAATTACACGATTATAAATATTAACAGGATAGCGCCCATAATTACCTATGTTATACATAAGGGGCATAATTGAACTTTTCGCATCCGACCAAAAACCAAGGCTCGCAAGCGTAACAAATATCCCTCCATATACAAGTGCTCCTCCTCCTACCATCAATATAAATAAGAAGAAATCATACCAGTAAAAAGATAATTGTAACTCCACAGCTGCATATCCCATTACAAAAATCCCTGTAATAGCTCCAATTAAAGATTCAAGTTCCATTCTTTCTAATATAATTTGAAATAGGCTATGGATCGGTCGCGTTAATACACGATCCATCTCCCCTTTAATAATGTATCGATCATTAAAATCCCATATATTAAAGAAAGCTGAAAAGATGGCAAATGGTACTAAAAAGAAACCATAAATAAAGATTACCTCTTCTCGACTCCATCCCTTCAATGCTTGTGTATGCCCAAATACAACGAGAATAAATATTAAATTAACTGCTTGAAGCGATAAATCAGAAAGTAAACCAACGATAAAATCGCCTCGATACTCCAATTTCGTTTTTATATATTGACTTGCATATTGTAAAAATAAGTTTATATATAGCATCTCATCATCCCCCTTGTACAATTAGACGTTTTCTCGCCGTTCTCCACATGAGTACAATTGGAATAATAAGTACAATCGCCCAAATCACTTGAAATACTAAAGCCTCATACAACTTACTCCCCTGTATACCTTGAGAAAAAATCATACTTGGAATATAACTAATAGCCTGAAACGGTAAAAACATCATTGCTTTTTGGGCCCATAACGGATAAAAACTAATTGGTAATAATAGACCTGAAAATAAATCAATAACAACGCGTTTTGCATACATAATCCCACTATTATTA
This sequence comes from Bacillus sp. 196mf, assembly GCF_003217275.1. Lineage (NCBI taxonomy): Bacteria > Bacillati > Bacillota > Bacilli > Caryophanales > Bacillaceae > Bacillus > Bacillus sp. 196mf. The sequence goes on along the minus strand of NZ_QJTG01000016.1, from coordinate 124,495 downwards.
AATAGGAAAAACGTAAGCATTCCCGTCATTAAATTAATTTGTGTATTAATAATAAAACTAAATATTAAGGATAAGAAGAAATATAACCAAGTTTGAAAATTCGTTGTAATTTGCAACGAAAATAATAACGTAACGATAACCATGCCTGGAATGGAAAAGAAGGCAAAACGGAATATCCCCTCGCCAAGACCTTGCATAACTTTCATTCCCAAATAGTTATACGGACGAATTAATTCTACAGCCACACGTCCTTCTTGAATCTCCATCGCAATTTCCCTATCTATATTATTAAAATAGAAGGCACGTGCCATCCACGCGATTGCGATATACGTGGTCATTTGCGAAATAGATAAACTTTCAATATTCTCTTTTCCGCTATAAATTGCTTGCCATAAAAAATAGTAAGCACCGATATTAATCGTATAAATTAAAATCCCACTATAGTAATTTGTACGATACGCAAGCATCATTAAAAAGCGAATTCGAATCATTTCAATATACTTACCCATGCGTAATACCTTCTTCATAAATGTTACGAATAATTTCCTCTGTAGACACTTCGTTAATTTTTAAATCTTTAATTTGAAAGGCTTGTACTACTTTAGAAATCAGCATTGAAATAATAACTTCTTCATTCGGAATTTTTGCAACCCATGCATTTTCCTCTTTTGCTTTCGACCAAACGACATGATTATCTGGCATAACCATTGATAAAGCTTGATAGGAAACTGGTGCAACAAACTGAAAGTGTATTTCCTTCTCTGCTCCCCACTGCGTACGAAGATTATTTAAAGAACCGTCATACATAATATTTCCTTCATCCAGCATGATAACACGCTCACATAAAGCTTCAATATCCGTAATATCATGAGTAGTTAATAAAATTGTTGTTTTATAACGTTCATTCATTTCTTTTAAAAATTCACGTATTTTCAATTTCACAAGTACATCTAACCCAATTGTTGGCTCATCTAAAAATAATAACGGTGGATTATGAATTAAGGCTGCTGCTAATTCACAACGCATTCTTTGACCGAGAGATAATTTTCGAACTGGTTTATCTAATAAAGGCCCTATATCTAACGTTTCAATTACGTGCTCCATATGCTCCTTATACTGAGCGTCTGATACACCATACACTTTCTTTAATAAACGAAACGATTCTTGGACTGCAATATCCCACCAAAGTTGCGAGCGCTGTCCAAAGACAACACCAATTGTTCTTACAAATTCTTCTCTTTGTTTATGTGGATTCATTCCATTTACTGTGATTTGCCCTGATGTCGGAGTCAAAATCCCCGTAAGCATTTTAATTGTTGTTGATTTACCAGCACCGTTCTCACCGATATAACCAACCATTTCACCTTGCTTTACAGTAAAAGATACATCATTTACTGCTGGTACTATTTTATAATTACGATTTAATAAATCGCGAAATGCACCCTTTAAGCCCGGACGACTTGAATAGGCTGTAAACTCTTTACGTAACCCTTGTACCTCAATTACCGATTTCATAATCGGACCCCCCTCCTAAATGTCACAACGAATAGTTTACCCAACTGCCTTCGCTATCACAAACAATACGTCTTTTCGAAAAACATGTTAGAATAATACATAGATTTTTGTAAGGAGATGAATTGTAGTGAAATTCACAAAGTCAGAAGAATTACATAAAGAAGCTTTAGAGCATATCGTTGGCGGTGTTAACAGTCCTTCTCGTTCTTTTAAAGCAGTTGGCGGCGGCGCTCCTGTTGCTATGGAACGCGGGAAAGGCGCTTATTTCTGGGATGTAGACGGAAATAAATATATCGATTATTTAGCAGCATACGGTCCTATTATTACTGGACATGCTCATCCGCATATAACAAAAGCAATTACAACAGCTGCTGAAAATGGGGTACTTTACGGAACACCAACAGCGCTAGAGGTAAAATTCGCAAAAATGTTAAAAGAAGCAATGCCTGCATTAGATAAAGTCCGTTTTGTAAACTCTGGTACAGAAGCAGTGATGACAACGATTCGTGTTGCTCGTGCTTATACAGGTCGCACAAAAATCATGAAATTTGCTGGTTGTTACCACGGCCATTCTGATTTAGTACTTGTGGCAGCTGGATCTGGTCCTTCTACTTTAGGAACTCCTGACTCAGCTGGCGTACCACAAAGTATCGCACAAGAAGTTATTACCGTTCCATTTAATAATGTAGAAACTTTAAAAGAGGCGTTAGATAAATGGGGTCATGAAGTAGCAGCTATCCTTGTAGAACCGATTGTTGGAAACTTCGGTATTGTAGAGCCTAAACCAGGATTCCTTGAAAAAGTAAATGAACTTGTTCACGAAGCTGGCGCACTAGTAATTTACGATGAAGTTATTACTGCTTTCCGCTTTATGTACGGTGGTGCTCAAGACTTACTTGGTGTGACACCTGACTTAACAGCGCTTGGTAAAGTTATTGGCGGCGGTTTACCGATCGGTGCTTACGGTGGTAAGAAAGAAATTATGGAACAAGTTGCTCCGCTTGGACCTGCATACCAAGCTGGTACAATGGCAGGAAACCCTGCTTCTATGGCATCAGGTATCGCTTGTCTAGAAGTGCTTCAACAAGAAGGACTTTATGAGAAATTAGATGAACTTGGTGCAATGCTTGAAAAAGGAATTTTAGAGCAAGCAACGAAACATAATATCGACATTACATTAAACCGTCTAAAAGGAGCTTTAACTGTATACTTCACAACAAATACAATTGAAGATTACGATGCCGCACAAGATACAGACGGTGAAATGTTCGGTAAATTCTTCAAGCTTATGCTTCAAGAAGGAGTTAACTTAGCACCTTCTAAATACGAGGCATGGTTCTTAACGACAGAACATACAAAAGAAGATATTGAATATACAATCGAAGCTGTCGGCAGAGCATTTGCTGCCCTAGCAGACAATAAATAATCCCGTCATTAAAAGGAAAAAAGAAAGCTCACCTTTCTTTTTTCCTTTTTTCTATTTCATAAATCCCGTATTAATAGTATAATTATTCATAATTATCTGTTTTATATTCTTTTACAGCATTACTATCTCTGTGTACAAGGTGATTTGCACCTTAAATAGTAATATTATTCTAACTTTTACAAGAGGGGGGATTGACGGATGCTCAATACAAAAAATACATGGACACCGTCTTTATTTCGAGATTATAGAAATGCAGAACACGATGCGTGTGGAATCGTTTCCGTTATGGAGAAACGAAAAATTGCTACAAAAGAAAACATTGACCTTTGTATTCAATCACTCGTCAAAATGAATCATAGAGCTGGTTTCATTAATGGTGAGGGCGATGGCATCGGCATTCACATTGATGTACCAAAAGCGCTTTGGAATGAAAAACTAAAAAGTAGCGGATATAATCCAACGATTGTGGATCATCCCCACTTTATCGTTGGACATTTTTTTCTAAATAAAAAAGAAAACATTACTATCTTAAAAGATTATATTCGTACGCAATTAAACAACAAAAAATTTACAATCATTTTCGAAAGTGATGATGTAACAAACTCCGATGCACTCGGTCCACTTGGTAAACAAGAAGAACCTTTATTTTGGCAAGTTGCCCTTATCGCAGAAAACGAAATTACAAATATTGAGCAAACATTATTTTCTGTCACAATAAAAATAGAGGAAAACGAAGCAATTCATGTTGCTTCATTAAGTCGTGATCATGTTGTATATAAAGTTCTAGGTGCTGGTGATACACTTGTTGCCTACTATAATGATTTACAACATCCACTTATCGCTTCAACTATGACATTAGGACATAACCGCTACTCTACTAATACATTATCTAATTTTTTTCGTGTACAACCATTTAGCATTCTCGGACATAATGGTGAAATTAACACAATCGCAAAATTACGCGATCAAGCTGAAATGATTGATGTACCACTTACTGCTGGAGGCAGTGACTCTCAAGATTTAAACCGCACCTTAGAAACTCTACTTGTTCAATACGACTACAGTTTATTTGAAGCAATGGAAATATTGTTCCCTCCAATTATTAATGAAATTAAACTTTATGAAACACCTTTACAAGATTTATATACGTATATACGTGAAGCATGGGGACATTTTGCACAAGGACCAGCTGGCATCATTTCCCGTTTTAAAGATGAAGCTGTTTTCAGTGTTGATTCCCTTGGATTACGCCCAGTATGGAAAGTAGAGACAGAGAGCTCTTATATTTTCTCTTCTGAACCTGGAGTTGTATCACCAACTAAATATGTAGCAGAACCAAAACCACTCGCCCCTGGAGAAAAGGTTGGATTAAAATGGAATGAACAAGATGAACTTGTTCTTTATGAATATGACAAATATCAAATCCAAGTATATAACCGTTTTAAAAAGCGAATTGATACTACCAATTACCATTTAAATTTATCTATCCCTGAAACGAAAAAAATCCAAGGGCTATGTGATTCTGTTCAAGTTGAAACGAAACAATACGTCGCTTTCGGATGGGACCGAGAACATATTCAGCTCCTTGAACAGATGGCAACAAAAGGCGTTGAGCCAATACGCTCACTTGGGCATGACTCACCACTTGCCGCACTCGATACTGATAGACGAAATATCGCTGACTTTATTAAAGAAAGTGTAGCTGTTGTTACAAACCCTGCAATTGACCGTGACCGTGAAATTGAACACTTCTCTACACGTACTGTACTTGGAGAGCGTCCAAGTTTATTAAGCAGCGCAAAACGGCCATTTGTAGTTGAAATGCTTTCACCAATTATTTTAGAAGGCAGCGTGGCACAACCTATTGCAGAGGAATTACACACAATTACGTATGAACAACTCATAGAGTTATTTATGACTCATAACTCTATCGCCACAATCTCTGCTACATTCAGCTCGTCAGAAACCCTGCAATGTGCATTAAGCCGCATTAGTTCTGAAGCGATAGCTGCTGTTAACAATGGTGCTTCTCTACTAGTATTAGATGACGCAAAAGCCCATCTAAATGAACGCTTGTGGATTGATCCACATTTAGTTACTGCTAAAGTACATCAAGCATTAAGTGAAAATAAATTACGCCGCAATTGTTCTCTCGTTATACGTTCTGGTGCTCTTCGCTCCTTACATGACATTGTCACACTATATGGATTAGGAGCAGATGGTATTAATCCATATTTATTATTCGCCACTGTAAATGATGGAACAAAAACACCAATTACGAATCTGTATAATGCACTTAATAAAGGATTAGAAAAAGTCATTTCAACAATTGGAATTCATGAGTTACGTGGTTACGGACGTCTCTATTCATCTATTGGGTTACATGAAGAAATTGCAAATATATTACAAATTACAAATTTCTTCGGTTCAAATGATTTAGCTTTTTCACTTGAATCACTTACTGAAGATGCAAAAATACGAGCAGAGGATTATAACAATCCTAAAATTAGAATGCGAAAATCATTTCATATATTCCCGCGAATTTGGAAAGCAATTGGCGATGTTGCAAAAGGAAATTCTTATGATGATTACCGTGACAAGTTAAGTGAACTAGAAGAGAATAATCCAATCGCAATCAGACACCTTGTTCAAACGAAACAAACAAAACATGTCGTTCCAACTGAAGAAGTATCTATCGGCATTCAAAATCATAATTTACCATTTATTATTAGTTCTATGTCATTTGGTTCTCAAAACGAAATCGCCTTTCGCGCATATGCAGAAGCGGCCGATCAGCTAAATATGATTAGCTTGAACGGTGAAGGCGGCGAAATTAAAGATATGATTGGGAAATACCCACATACACGTGGACAACAAGTGGCATCTGGACGATTTGGAGTAAATGCCGAACTACTAAACTCATCAAACTTAATTGAAATCAAGATCGGTCAAGGCGCAAAGCCTGGAGAGGGTGGACATTTACCTGGTTCAAAAGTGACAGCCAAAATAGCTGAAGCACGTAATGCGACAATCGGCTCAGATTTAATTTCACCTTCTAATAACCATGATATTTATTCAATTGAAGATTTAGCTCAAATAATTACAGAAATTAAAACAGCTAATCAACTTGCCAAAGTAGCCGTGAAAGTCCCTGTCGTTCCTAATATCGGAACAATTGCTGTCGGTATCGCCAAAGCTGGCGCTGATTTTATTAACATTAGCGGATTCGATGGCGGAACAGGTGCTGCACGTATTCACGCATTGCAGCATGTAGGTCTCCCTGTAGAAATTGGTGTTAAAGCCGCTCACAACGCTTTATTAGAAGCAAGCATGAGACATAAAGTAGAGATTTGGGCAGATGGTGGTATTCGAAGTGTAAATGATGCCTTGAAAATCATGCTCCTCGGAGCAAACCGTATTGGATTTGGCACACTATCAATGATTGCAATCGGCTGTACTACTTGCCGTGGGTGCCATCTAGATACTTGCCATGTTGGAATTGCGACACAAATCGAGTCTGAAGCACAAGCAAAAGAACACGGATTACGCCGCTTCGTCCCGCGCGAATTAGAAAGCGCAGTTGCCGGCCTGTTAAATTTATTCACCTCTTTCGGTGTAGAACTACAACGATTAACAGGACAGCTTGGGTATACAAATTTACAAACAATTGTTGGGCGTTCTGATTTATTAGAGCAAGTTCGAGGCGAAAATTTATTAAACTTACGTAATTTACTACAAATAATAGAACATCCATCTGTTACAACAACAGAAGACGTGCCGAAAAAACAATTTAAAACCGTTCATTCCGCTGACTCAAAAGAATTAGTAGGCGTTGGTGTAGAGCAACGCGTTATGGGTGGTCTAGAATCATGTTATCGCGTTCGCAGTAAACTATATGAAGCTACTCAACTTGAACCACTTACATTAAAGTATACGAATGGTTCTATTCCCGGAAATGGGTTAGGTGCTTACAATAGTGAAAATTTATTTATACACGTAAATGGCGGCGCACAAGATGGCATTGGTAAAACTTCCTTTGGTGGTGGTATTTATATAACGAAATCAAAAGGAGAAGATGGAGTATATTATAACGGTTCTGTCGGAAAAGGATTTGGATATGGTGCACAAAAAGGGGCACTATACGTGCAAGGGAACGCTGATGCTCGCGCTGGCATTCGCCTTTCTGGGGCAGACATGATAATTGGCGGTAGAATAACAAAACCACTCCGTGAAAAAGAGCACGGGAATATAGGGGCATACTCCAATATTAAAGGGTTTGCTTTTGAATATATGACAAATGGGCGAGCGCTTGTTTTAGGTGACCCTGGTCCATGGATTTGCGCCGGCATGACTGGCGGTGTTGTTTATTTACGTCATGATTCAAACTTAGGCTTAACAGAACAAGCCTTAAAAAGAAGAATCGCAAAAGGGGCAAATGTTACATTACAACCAATTAGTAAAAACGGTTTGAAAGATGTAACTGAATTATTGTTAGACTATATTCGTGTACTAAACGAGCATGAGCAATATGAGGAAGTTGCTTTGTTAACCCCGTTATTAGATGATATACAGAACCATTTTTTTGAAATTATCCCGAAAAAAGAACAGGCAGATCCATCTATCTCAACAGAGTAACATGAGTAATTTTCATTATTAAGAAAAAATTGACGAAGTACACTTCTCATAGTAATCTATAGTAACAATTTGAGACCTGCTGAAATTCAGCAGGTCTTTTTACTAAAAACTGATGTTTAAAAGAAATTAGGAAAAATTATAAAGTGAAACTTTAATTAGCCTACAGCAATTGAGCGTTTACCGGCATCCAGCTACTGAATTTAGAGGCGGGAATCTTACTGTTCACAATTAGCGCGATAAAATGAATACTAATTTCTTTTAACGTCACTAAAATATCACTTGCTAACATATTGTAATGAATGTATAGTATCATGTTGTACATTCATTATGACAAGAGAAAGGATCTTATTAAGGGTATGAAACTTGGTGCTCGCATTTTAAAAACGGGTATTGCCATCACGTTAGCTTTATTTGCTTGTATTTTACTTCAATTACCGAGTCCGGTATTTGCGGGAATTTCAGCTATCTTTGCTGTTCAACCGTCTGTATACCGTTCTTATTTAACCGCACTTGAACAAATTCAAGCAAATGTAATCGGTGCGATATTTGCTATCGCATTTGCTACTGCTTTTGGACATAATCCTTTTATTATTGGATTAACATGTATATTAGTAATTGCTCTTACACTGCAATTACGATTAGAAAACACAATATCAATTGCTTTAGTAACAGTTATCGCCATTATGGAGTATCAAGGCGAAGATTTCTTTAGTTTTGCCTTACTTCGCTTTGCGACGATTATGATTGGTATTATTGCGGCTTCACTTGTAAATTTAGTATTTATGCCGCCGAAATATGAAACAAAACTTTATCATCGTATCGTTGATAATACAGAAGAAATTGTAAAATGGATTCGAATGAATAGCAGGCAAGCTTCTGATTTTACAACGCTAAAAACTGATATTGATCGTATGAAAGAAAAAATGATCAAATTAAACCATTACTATTTGCTGTATAAAGAAGAAAGAAGCTACACGAAAAAAGTAAAGTTCGCAAAAATTCGTAAGCTCGTTTTATTCAGACAAATGTTAGCGACAACAAGCCGTGCTTTAAGTACGTTAAAATCATTACACCGTACTGAAAACGAACTGCGTTACATGCCGGAAGAGTTTCAGGAATCTATCCAAAACGAACTTGACTCATTAACGCATTATCATGAACAAGTTTTATTAAAATTTATTGGTAAAGCAAAAAAACAACAATCTGTTGAGATGCTTGATGAAGTTGAAACAGGTAAACAAGAATTAATTGATATCTTTATGGAATATCAAAATAAGGACGATGAAGAAGCATATAAAACATGGCTACATCTCTTCCCTCTTATTTCTTCCATTATTAACTATAGTGAAGAAGTAGAGCATTTAGATTTACTTGTAGATAGCTTCTACACATACCATAAACCAGAAAAAGAACTCCAAATCGATGATAAAAAAGAAGACGAATAAAAAAACAGCTCCTTTTATGCTAAAGGAGCTGTTTCTGTTATATGTTGAAGTTGATATAAATTGTAATAAAATCCTTTTTTTCGCATTAACTCTTCATGAGAACCAGTCTCTTTAATCTCACCGTCTTCAATGTAAATAATCGTATCAACATGCGTAATCGTCGCTAATCGATGTGCGATTATAATCGTCGTCCTGTCAGCAGCTAACGTCTGAAGCGCCTCTTGAATATACCTTTCATTTTCTAAATCCAATGCCGAAGTTGCTTCATCCAATATAAGTACCGACGGATTCTTTAGAAACACTCGTGCAATTGCCACACGTTGTCTTTGCCCGCCCGATAGCTTTACACCACGTTCTCCAACGACAGTATTATAACCATCTGGTAAGTCTATAATAAAATCATGAATTTGCGCAGCTTTGGCAGCTGCAATCACTTCTTGCTCTGTAGCTTTCGGATTTCCATATAATATATTTGCTCCAATTGTATCGCTAAACAATAAATTATCTTGCAGTACAATTCCAATATTACTACGTAAATTTCTCATATTATACTTTCTTACATCTATCCCATCTACATAAACCGCTCCCTCAGAAACATCATAGAAACGCGGGATCAAACTAGCAAGAGATGACTTTCCTCCCCCACTCGCTCCTACAAGCGCTACTTTCTCTCCAGGCTGCATAGTTAATGACAAGTTGTGTAATATCTCTTTTTCATCTGCATTATAACGAAAAGAAACATTATCAAATACAATTTCTCCATTTAATTTTTTCGTTTGTACCGCATTTGGCACATTAACAATATCGTATTTTTCATCTAACAGTTCAAACACACGGTCCATCGATGCAAAAGATTGTGTTAATGTTGTAGATGAATTAACAAGGCGGCGAAGCGGACTATATAAACTATCCATATATCCAACAAAAGCTACCATCGTCCCTAGCGTTAACTGCCCTTGAATTACTTCATATGCTGCAAAACCAATCACAAGTAATGGACCTAAATCTGTTAACGTATTTACTGCCGAGAATGTTCTCGCCGTCCAACTTGTATGGGTTAATGCTTTCGTTAAAAATTCATTATTTCTTTTTTCAAACTGCTTCCCCTCATACTCTTCTAACGCAAAGCTACGTGTCACTTGCATTCCTTGAATACGTTCATGCAAATATCCTTGCATCGTCGCTAACGCTTGTGAACGCTCTTTCGTCAATTTCCGAAGACGTCCGAAAAAATATTTCACTGCAATTACATAAATAGGTAAAATCAATAACGCAACAAATGTTAATTTTATATTCATAGAAAACATAACAATGATGGCAATAGCAATTGTTGCAGTATCTAACCAGACGTTCATCAAACCAGTAATTACAAAATCCTTCGTTTGTTCTACATCATGGATGACACGCGAAATAATCTCTCCTGTTTTTGTATTGGAGTAATAACGTAAACTTAATTTTTGTAAGTGACCAAAAATATACTTCCGCAAATCATACAGTATTGTATTTGCGATACGCTGCGCGAAATATTGACGATAATATTCAATCGGTGGTCTTAATACCGCAAAAATAAAAAAAGCAATTCCAATCGCTGTTATTAATTGAGATGTTTTATCTTGAAGTGAACCTCCGCCTTGAATTACATCATCGATAATATACTTTAATAACCACGGCATAATAAGTGGGATACCAAACTTAACTAGTCCAATAATAATTGTAATAGCGATAAGCCATCGATATGGTTTAACAAATTGTAAATATCTTTTTATGCCCTGCACATAATCCCCCCTCTAATAGGACAAACCTGCCGGGAAGCCCCCTGCAGGTTTGTTTTAATTTCTGTACATTAAATATCGTTCATACCACATATCTACGAAGTCTGGTGCAAACGGACCTTTTCTTTGATGAATCCACTGTGTTAAATGTGCTACATTTCGTTTTAAAATTGTATCGATAACAGGTGGATACTGCATAATTTGACTATGTTTTTCATACTCATCTTCATCTAGAAGCGTATATGTCATATCTGGATACACTTTAATATCTAAATCATAATCAATATACTTTAATGCTTCAGAATCATACGCAAAAGGGGAGCTTAAATTACAATAATAATATACGCCCTCTTCCCTAAGCATCCCAATCACATTAAACCAATAGTTGGCATGAAAATAACAAATTGCTGGTTCACGCGTAATCCATGTTCGGCCATCCGATTCTGTAACTACTGTACGATCATTCGCTCCGATCACAAGACTCTGTGTCCCTTTTAAAATTGTTGTTTCTTCCCACATTCTATGAATGGAGCCATTATGTTTATAACTATGTATTTGTACTTTTTCTCCTTCTTTGGGAAATCCCATATATGCTCCCTTCTTTCAACTGCAAATGCCCTTTGAACGGCATTCACTTTTCTTCTATTATAACTTTTTTGTCAAAATTTTAAAACTAAAGGGATAAGACTCTATTTTCCACACTGAATATGCAGGAGGTTTATCGTTGAATACAATAATACCCAATCTTCTCAGAACACAAGGATTGTACTGTATTATTTATAAACGAGGACATGTAATAGAAAAAGCCCCTCTCTATTTGAAGGACTTTTCACCTGAAGGCAATAATATATCTTATCCTAAATTTGAAATCATTTTTTCAGTTGTAAAAGATTGGATTACACTATTCGTTTGTTCTTCAAATTTCTCATGTAACATCTTCAACGCTACTTCTGTTCTATATATTTCCTGACGGATAAAATGCAGTTCTTTTTTATCGCACGTATCTTTTTCATTCATTTCAATTTGTTGATACTTCTCTAAGTGTGATTGCAATTTTAACAGCTCATCCATCGTTTCCAATTGTTCTCCCACCAACTTATCAAAATCGTTCATTACTTACCCCCTTTTGGATTTCTTCATCAGTTATTATTCCTAATTACATATTTCTAATCTTTAACTTCCTTCTCCTTTGACAACATTTGTTGACTTATTAGAAGTTATGTCGTTCACTTTCTTTTCATTACAATGACCCGCACACAAAGAAAACACTTCTCTCGAATTGGAGAAGTGTTTTTCTTTCATTACTCGTTTGAACTAGAAGATTGTGATTGTTTTGCAGCTGACTTAGCATTTTGTTTTTTCACAGCATGCACGTCTGTTTCAGTTGCAAATTCTGTACCATAACTAGCGTTTGCACTTTGTGCACCAGAAGCTTGTGCTTTCTTTGCTTCTGATTGTGCGTTTGCTTGTTTTACTGCTTGTACATTTGTTTCAGTTGCAAACTCTGTACCATAACTAGCATTTGTACTTTGAATGCTAGCACCAGAAGTTGCCTTGTTATAACCTTGTTGTTTTTTACTCATCTTTCTCACCTCCACAATCAATAATGTAACCAATTCAACTAGAAGCTATCCGTAATTTTCTTTTAAAAAAATTCCGCATATATCTCTTGTTACTCATTCAAACTATAGAAAATGGAGGTGGAAATATGTATATAGGACGCGATATGACTGAACTAACGATGCTTTCAAAAAACGAATGGAAAGAAGATGAATTAGCTTATTTTCATCATTCATTACAACAGATTTTGCCCTATTTAAATGCGGAAGGGCAAAGTATTTATAAAGAAATTGTAATAGAGATCGAATCAAGGGGCGGCTTACAAGAAGGTGATGCCAGTTGGACTCATGGGACAAAAATTTCTTACGATTAAAAAAGTGTTCCCAATTTAGGGAACACTTTTTTGTTTATTGCATTGTAATTTTCTCAACACAACTCTCATAAATCGTACGATGCGATTTAGAGAAAGGTAACTGCTCAAATGCTTCTTTCGATACAAGTTTCAATGTATCTGTTTCAACAATATCACCGGTTACTTTTCCGTAAAATACAAATATATCCCAAGTACGATGAGTAAATGTATGTTGTACATTCATTGCGTACTCATCAATAGAAATCGAAAGCTCAAACTTTTCTTTCATATAATCTATAAGCTGTTCTTTCTGACTTCGAATCCCTTCGCCAAGTTCAATATTCGGAAACTCCCACATATTAGCTAATAATCCGCTACTTGGACGTTTATTAATAACGTAACGACCATCTTCAGTTTGAAGTACTCCTGCAACAAGCGGTACCATTGTAGGAGCTTTCGCTTTACTTTTTACTGGTAGTTCTTTTTGAACACCTTCAGCATATCCTCTGCAATGCTCACGTACAGGACAAAGTAAGCAAGATGGATTTTTTGGAATGCAAATCAATGCACCTAACTCCATCAAACCTTGATTAAAATAAGATGGATTTTCTTTCGAAATAATTTCACGCACAATCTCTTCAAACACTTTTCTAGTCTTTGGTTTTGCAATGTCATCCCATACTGATAAAATGCGAGATAATACACGCATAACATTTCCGTCAACTGCTGGCTCTGGTATACCATATGCGATACTTAAAATAGCACCTTTTGTATATGGTCCTACTCCTTTTAACTTTTCAATTTTCTTTACATCACTCGGTACTATTCCGCCATATACTTCTTTTACCTCTTTTACAGCCGCGTGTAAATTACGTGCTCTAGAATAATACCCTAAACCTTCCCATGCTTTTAATACTTCTTCATCATCTGCGTTCGCTAACGCTTCAAGTGTAGGAAACTTCCCCATAAAATTTGCGTAATATGGTTTTACAGCTTCTACTCTTGTTTGCTGTAACATAATTTCAGAAACCCAAACGCGGTATGGATCTTTATTCTTTCTCCACGGTAAGTCGCGCTGTTCTTCTTCAAACCAACCAATTAAATCATTTTGAAACTGCTCTATATTAAAATTTTTTAGTATTTCAAGTGTCAAACTTGATCCCCCTCATTTTTTTGCATATAAGTACTATTATAAAGATTTTAGGAAAAAATTTAAGTAAGATGACATAGGAAATTGAAGGCAAAGGACTTGAGGTATCGAATAAAAAGAGTTACATTAATAAAAAACGGAGGTGGATTTCTATGGACACAGCCACTCACCTTGTTATGGGTATCACTTTAGGTAGCTTAGCAACATTAGACCCAGCCATAGCACAAAGTGATATTGGCCCACAAGCTGTTATGCTTGCTACAATTGCTGGTTCCAACATTCCTGACATTGACACAGTTTTAAAATTGCGTAATAACGCTAAATATATAAGAAATCATCGCGGAGTTACTCATTCCATTCCCGCGGTAATTCTTTGGTCATTCCTTATAAGTGGCATCTCTTTCGCCTTCTTTTCAGACGCTCCATATCTTCATCTACTACTTTGGTCATTTATTGCAGTCTTCCTTCACGTCTTTGTAGATATTTTCAACGCCTATGGTACACAAGCATTACGGCCTTTCACAAAAAAATGGGTCGCACTCGGCGTGATTAATACATTCGATACCGTAATTTTCTTTATCCATATACTTGCAATTGCTTGCATGCTCGTCGGTTCTCATAAAGGATACACAGCCTTAGCAGCATATATATTAATGATTGTTTACTATACCGGACGAATTATGATGCACAGAAATATAAGAAGCGTTGTACACAAACGTTTCAAAAATGTCGAAAAGATTATCATTTCTCCTTCTTACCGATTTTATCATTATCATTTAGCAGTCGTTACAGCTGATTATTACTACGTTGCGAGGTGGCACCGTGGTAACATCATGATATATGACAAGTTCGATCGGGTACCGTTCCCAGACAATGATATTATGCGAGCAGCTAAACAAGATGAAAACATCTCGGCCTTCCTATCTTTCTCTCCTGTATATCGCTGGGATATTTTTGATCATGATCATTATTACGAAGTACGATTCATTGATTTACGGTATCGAAGTAAAGATTATTATCCATTTGTCGCGATTGTTCAGCTAGACCATAATTTAAATATTATTAGTTCCTATACGGGATGGATTTTTAGTGAAGAAAAACTTCGAAAAAAACTGGAATTACTTCCACATTAAAAAAAGCGACTCAAGTCGCTTTTTTTAATGTTTCAAATGATCTTCTTGATTAATTAAATGACTATACTTCGGATTGTTTGTACGCATTTCATGAAGGCGTACACCATGATTATTAATCCATGATCGTACCACTTGCTCAGTCATTTCCTCACCTTGATAACGCCCTGATTTTGCATAAGTTGTTTGAAAATCTTCCCAAAGTAATTCAACCCATGCACGAGCTTGTCCGTAAGAAAGCTTGTCATTCTTGTCTAATAATTCTTTCGTTAATGCTTCATAAATATCATTCATGTTCTAATCTCCTTTTACCTATTTATCCCTTCATTTCTAAAGGATAGTTTCTTCTGTTTTGCACATTCTATAAGTGATACTTCTTAAAGAGGTATCAACTGATGAGGAGGAGGGCGTTCGCAATGGGTAAACAAGCCGAATTTTGGTCTGAGTCAAAAAACAACAGCAAAATCGACGGTCAGCCGAAAGCGAAATCACGCTTCGCTTCGAAGCGACCTAACGGCACAATTAACACGCACCCACAAGAACGTATGCGTGCTGCAAATCAGCAGGAAGAGTAGTACAAATTAAATTAACTTCCTACACGAGGTGATAAAGATGAGCTACCGTGATCGCTTAGATAGTCGTTCTGAATTATTTAACCATACGTGGACTCGTCCAAAACATGCGAAAGCGCAAGTTAACGGACAGACGCAACAAACCCAGTCTCTCATTATATTGGCAAATGAATGTAAAAAACGCCAATTTTAGAATCTCCTATCTCCTTTAACGCCTACCAAAGATGAAAACCAGAGAGATATGTGCTCTCTGGTTTTTATTTTTCTTGCAATAAGGAAATTGGTATGCCAATCTCTTCATTATCATTTTGCTTATATCCCCAAGCAAATACCCCATTGAAATACGTAATTTTAAATAATACACCAGGTTCTTCTACTAATTCATATATTTCACCAATACGGAACTTGTTTATATCCGTCATATAAGCACGAGCCATTGCCATTTTTCTCATTAATACATCAAATTCATTGACAATCCCAAGCTGCTCAGCTTTTACTGCTTGCTCCTTCAAAGCGCCAATTTCTTCCCTTAGCTCATGCGGTGTCATTTCACTGTAGCGTTTTGGCATATTCATCTTATTCTCCTCATTCCTCTTCGCGTTTCATTTGCAAAAATATCTCAATTTCATCAATAGAGAATCCTTTTCTATATAACGCTTGCTTCATCTTGTTTTCAAATGTCCATCCAACATGCTTCTTATATTTCTCATAATATTTATTCCCATGATAGTGTAACGCTTCTTGTTGCTTTTCGTCATCTCTTTCGTCTTTCAATTCTTCCAAACAAATTTGAATTACTTCTCTAGAATATCCTTTTCGAACAAGCATCTCATCTAACTTTAGCTTCATTTGTAAAAAAGAATGCTTTTGATAAGATTTTTTCTTCTTTTCTATGAGAAACAAGGCATTCTCAATTTGCTTTTCCTTCGGATATTCTTGTAAACTGTGCATAATAAGTAAATCTTGAACACCTTTATTTAACAACTCTCTTTTAATAACAGTTGGACCTTTTCGATTCACATTACTTTGCGTTCGCGTATATAAAACAGCGTACTCTTTATCATTAATATATCGGTCATGTAATAATTTCGAAACGACTTCAGAGATGATGGCTTGTCCCACTTCTTTTTTTCGTAAAAAATCTTCTATTTCTTGTTTTGTTCTCATTTGATAGGATAAATAGGAGATTGCTTGTAAATATGCTTTTTGTACCTCTTCATTGTACAAAATATTTCCTAACTCTATTTCATCAATTTCTAAGCCTTTTTGTAATCCATGTTTCATTAAGATTACTTGATCCACACTAAACCCGTACTCTTCACCTTGGCCTTTATCAATATAAATATTAAATCGTTCTTTCGAACGTTTTTGTACTTCTATTTTTGTAATGACAGCCATACTCTCACCTCTCTATTATTTTAACATAGTCGAGGAACATTTTTTCTTTTCAAGAATATATATAATGAGGAGGAAATACTTGTGAAAATCGCAATTTCTGGTGGTACAGGCTTTATCGGTAAATATCTTTCTACTTTTTTTGTTCAAAAAGGATATACTGTTTACATCCTCACACGAAAAAAAACTACTGAAACTTCCGACCCTAAACTTCAGTATGTTCAATGGACACCAGATTTACAAACCTTCCCCCTCTCTTCTATTGATGTAGTTATTAATCTAGCCGGAGAGTCTATTAATAGTAGATGGACAAAGAAACAAAAGAAAGCCATTTTAAACAGTAGAATTCAAACAACAAAAGGACTCATTAAACAATTGCAGGCACTCCATAAAAAACCACATACATTTATTAATGCAAGTGCTATTGGATACTACGGAACATCTGAAGTAGAGTCTTTTACTGAGCAACAAGAAACTCCTGGAAATGACTTTTTAGCAGAAACAGTATTTTTATGGGAACAAGAAGCAGCTAAAGCATGTTCTCTCGGAATAAGAACAATTTACACAAGATTTGGCGTTGTATTAGGTGCAGATGGCGGAGCCTTACCAAAAATGTTACTTCCCTATCAATTCTATATCGGCGGCACCATTGGTTCTGGGAAACAATGGTTATCATGGATTCATATAGACGATGTCGTTCGTATGATGGATTTCATCATACACAAAAAAGAAATTGATGGTCCTCTTAATATGACAGCACCAACACCTATAAGAATGAAGGAATTTGGAAAGACCATCGCTGCTGCAACGAGAAAACCACATTGGTTGCCTGTCCCTTCATTTATGCTTCACGCCTTATTAGGTGAGATGAGCATACTTGTACTAGAAGGGCAACATGTATTACCTAGTAAAGCAATTAAACATGGATACCAATACACATTTCCGGCAATAGACCATGCATTACAAAATATACTTTCGCATACAATGTAGTACTTCTAAAACACAATTTTACATGGGCCCTTTTAAAACTTTCATTTTCTAGGATCCGAAGCATTACCATACAAATAACCTTTCAGTTACTTTCCCTTAACTTCCATTAGCATTATAAAGTAACAGAAATGAGGTACCTATGAAAATATTGCTCAAACAAGCCATTGTATACCCTATTACATCTCCAAAGTTTCAAGGCGATGTACTCGTTACAGGAGAGCGAATTACCGAGGTCAAACCTTTTATTCAACCTACTCAAGATATGACCGTTATAGATGCACGAGCACTCCATCTCTTACCTGGCTTTATTGATGTCCATACTCACCTTGGTCTCTATGATGAAGGTACTGGTTGGGCTGGAAATGATGCCAATGAAACATCTGAAGTTTCAACACCACATATTCGTTCTTTAGATGGAATCCATCCTCTCGATATCGCCTTTCAAGACGCTGTACAAAATGGAATTACAACCGTTCACGTTATGCCTGGCAGTCAAAATATTATCGGGGGTACTACTTGTGTAATAAAAACAGCTGGAACTTGTATTGATCATATGATTATTCAAGAACCTGCTGGTTTAAAGATTGCCTTTGGAGAAAACCCTAAAAAAGTCCATAGTAATGGAACAAAAGAATCCATAACACGTATGGGGATTATGGGGTTACTTCGGGAATCATTCTATGAAGCACAACACTACGGGCACGAAGCTGATTTTCGAATGCTTCCTATTTTAAAAGCATTACGTCGTGAAATACCCGTACGTATCCACGCCCATCGAGCAGATGATATTAGTTCTGCGCTACGCTTTGCAACGGAATTCAACCTCGATCTACGTATTGAACATTGTACAGAAGGACACTTTCTTGTTGAAGAGCTTTCGAAACACAATTTGAAGGTTTCAGTTGGTCCCACTCTGACACGCCGTTCTAAAATCGAACTAAAAAACAAGACATGGGATACTTACCATATATTATCCAAAAATGGTGTGGAAGTTTCTATAACAACAGACCATCCTTATACACCCATTCAGTATTTAAATATTTGTGCTGCTGTCGCAGTAAGAGAAGGGTTAGACGAGAAAACAGCACTAGAAGGAATCACCATATTCCCAGCGCGAAATTTGCGATTAGAGGATAGAATTGGAAGCATCGAGGTTGGAAAAGACGCCGATCTCGTGTTATGGACTCATCATCCTTTCCATTATTTAGCCAAGCCTGTACTAACTATGATTGATGGAAAAATAATTTACAAAAAAAATAAAAAAAACTAGTTTATTTTTTTGACTAGATAAAGTATTATACGATTATAAACTGAATGAAACCATAATCAATTTGTGTCGTGATTATCATTTTCAAATTGATGAATGGGGAAGGCAAATGGTGCGCCACCAGCGTTAGAAACTGGTTCTAGTGGGTTCGATTCCCACCCCGAAATTTTTTAAAGATTGATATAAAAATTTCGAGGGTGGGGTGTTTTTTCGTCATGCTACCCTCGTGTGAGGAGGAGTTAGTATGTTGAAAAAACGCGACTTACACGACAGCCACGTTCTATACGAGTTAATGGTGGATCCAGCTGTCTTCCCTTTTGTGCGTCAAAAGGCTTATTCTTATGAAGAATATTTATTCTTAACGAAACAAACGATTGAAGCTGAAGAGCGTGGTGAATTAATTTCACGCACAATTTTAGATGAATGGGGTAACCCTATCGGAACAATTACTTTATTTGATGTGCAAGAAAAAGCTGGATTTCTCGGGACATGGCTTGGCAAACCATATCATGGAAAAGGCTATAATAAATTGGCAAAAGATTCATTTTTTAGTGAACTTTTCTACGAATTAGATATTGAAACAATTTTCATGCGTATTCGTAAAATAAATATTCGTTCTATTAAAGCTGCAGAAAAACTGCAATATGTGAATCTAGCAAACGAAACAAGAAAAGCCGTATATGATGAAATTAACGCAAACGAAGAAGTATATAACTTATATGAAATTCCAAAAGATCAATACACACTTGCTACAATGCGAGATACAACCTTCCAAGATGCTCATCAATTAAAAGAAGCATAATCTAAATTTTCTGAAATGATAATCAATCATTAACATTTTCCATATGCGTATATCCCCTCATGTCTTTGGAAACGATAAATAGTAACTTTAAGACACGAGGTGATTTGTAATGGATAAAAAGAAACGTGATAAAGCAAAAAACACATTATCTAGTACACAAGAAGTTCTCTATCAACGCGAATTTCAAAAAGCAGATCGTGCAGCAGGATATCGCTCGAAAAGCATTTAAAGTGAAAATGAATAATTAGAAGTTTCCCCCCTAATTATTCATTTTCATTACATAATTTTCTCGACTGATAGAAGTAAGCAAAAAGACCCCTTATGCTTATGCATAAGGGGTCTTTTTGCTGTGGACAACTTTATCCACAAAACTGATGCAATTGTTAGTAATTTTCAAAAATACTTAATATTTTTCTATATTAAAGCATATATCAGCTGTTTTAATTGTGGATATTTTTCTAAAAATTGTGGACAATGTGGATATAGTTGTTAATATTCCGACTTTACTGTTTAATGAAAGCGCATTTTTTTGTGGATAACTGGCTAAATTTTCTTTGAAAATAATAAAGAACCCTCTTTACATATACAAAGAGGGTTTCATATTAAGTAAAAGATTGTGCAAGAGCAGGTGATTTAATAGGTATATGACGCGGTTCTGCATGATTTTCTGCCAAAATTGCATCTACAATATGACCAGCTGGCTCTGGAAGATAGATGCTTTTCATTGCTTCTTTCATTTGAAGAAGCTTCACATCATCTTGTAATAATGCCTCTGTTTTTGCGAAAACCTCACTATCATCGCGAATGACAACTGCTGCTCCTTTTTTTTCAAAGTACATCGCATTTTCATTTTCTTGTCCTGGAACAGGCTTATATAAAATGACAGGTACTTGCAACGCTGCTGCTTCACTTAATGTTATTCCGCCTGGCTTCGTAATCATACAAGAAGTAACTCGGAATAATTCATCAATATTTTCAACATACCCAAACACTTTTAATGCATCGGAATTTTGCTTCTGTAAACTTAATAAATCATGTTTTAAAGCTTCATTTTTTCCACAAACGACAACTACTTGTAAATTAGGCACTGACATAAATGATTGGCATAGTTCTTTTACATTTCCTAATACCCCATGAGCACCTGCTACAATTAGTAAAATCTTTTTATTCTTACATAACTGATATTTATTATATATGATGTCTGAATTTACCTTTAACTCAAAACTACTCCGAATTGGAATTCCTGTTTCAACAATTTGTTCCGCAGGTACACCGATATCAACCATCAATTCTTTCACGTGATCCGTTGCAACAAAATAACGATCTACTTCTCGATGAATCCATATTTTGTGCACGCAAAAATCCGTTAATACGTTATAGACAGGAATTGAAATCCCCGTTTGTTTTTTCAATTCTGGTACAGCAATAATTGGAAATGTATTAATTACAATATCAGGTTTCTCCACCTGTAACAGTGTTTTCAAACGTTTTCTTCCAAAGTTCGCATACCAAGATGCTATTTTCTTATCATAAATTTTTTCTACCCCGTAATAAAACAAACGATATAATTCTTTTCCTATTGTATAACTTTTTA
Organism: Bacillus sp. 196mf; assembly: GCF_003217275.1. Taxonomy (NCBI): domain Bacteria; kingdom Bacillati; phylum Bacillota; class Bacilli; order Caryophanales; family Bacillaceae; genus Bacillus; species Bacillus sp. 196mf. Next base: position 102,890 of record NZ_QJTG01000016.1, on the reverse strand, counting down.
AATATAGATATTTTGTAATGTCAGTTATAAATGGATGTGATTCTCCAAACAAGTCGCATACAATAACATCTTCAATTCCTTTTTGGCGAAATGTTTGTTCTAATGTCTTTGCTACTTGCACATGACCATTACCGTAATGTGCAGTTAATATTAAAACCTTGGGGTTTTTTATCAAACAAATCCACTCCTAGCTTTTTGTTTCTCCATATTGCATATACGACAATAGGAAAAACATTTTCCTTAAAAATTACATAAACAGATTCTAATAATTCCCTTTTCAGCTATGTACCTGTCGTGGATATGCAAAGCATATAAGATTGACCCCTTAATCCTATCTGTGCTCATATCTTTACATTATACTTTCCTATAAGAGCTTTCGCAATAACTTACAAATCTTCTCTATTCCATGATACTCACTCTTTTACTTCTTAATTCTTTTTACTATTTTGATTTCCCTTTACAATTATGTAAATTTATCCACTTAGTCCGTACAAAATTATGGATATTCTACTTTCAGTATACTCTTTTATCAATATATACTCTAGATTTTCTTGTAAAGAAAGCAAAAAGCCTAATCCAATATTTGGATTAGACCGCTTGTAAAATATGTTTAGCATGTTCTACATTTTTCTCAGTAGGTGGTTCTACATTTGCGAGTGGGTACTTGTGTCCAAGCGCCTCCCATTTATATACACCAAGCTTATGATATGGTAACACTTCAACTTTTTGAACATTAGACAGACTTTGAATAAAGCTAGATAGTTTTTGTAGATCCTCTTCATTATCCGTAACACCAGGAACTAATACGTGTCGTACCCAAATCGCTTTATTCTTATCCGATAAATAACGAGCAAATTGTAAAATATGTTCATTTGGTTTCCCTGTTAATTTACGATGCTTTTTGGAATCGATATGTTTCAAATCCAATAAAACTAAATCTGTATAATCCATTAAAATATCTAGCTTATTTTGGAATTCTGGTTCCTCAGAATAACACCCACCAGAAGAGTCGATTGTTGTATGGATACCAGCCTCTTTACACTTTTTAAACAACTCAATTAAAAAGTCTAGCTGTAATAATGGCTCTCCACCGCTAACTGTTATACCGCCTCCGGAGGCTTCAATAAATGGAAGGTAACATGTCACATCCTGCATCACTTCTTCAACTGTTATTTCTTTACCTTTACCGATTTCCCACGTATCAGCATTATGACAATATTGACAACGTAATAAACACCCTTGTGTAAATATGACATAACGAATCCCTGGGCCATCAACAGTACCACAAGACTCTACAGAATGTATTCTTCCTTTTACCATGTTACTTCCTCCTTTATTGAAACAGCCTCCCTTCGCTATGTATTAAAAGCGAAGGGACACTTTTTTCATTTACATGCTTTCATGCATTGTACGGTTAATTACATCAATTTGTTGTTCACGAGTTAATTTAATAAAGTTTACAGCGTAACCAGATACGCGAATTGTTAATTGTGGATATTTCTCAGGATGTTCCATTGCATCCATTAATGTTTCACGATTAAATACGTTAATATTTAAGTGATGGCCTTCTTTTACTGCATAGCCATCAAGCATAGATACTAAGTTACGTACTTGTACATCATCTTCTTTACCAAGTGCTTTTGGAATAATAGAGAATGTATTAGAAATACCATCTTGTGCATCTTCATATGGTAATTTAGCTACAGATAATAATGAAGCTAATGCACCTTTTGTATCACGTCCATGCATTGGATTTGCACCTGGTGCAAATGGTTCTCCAGTACGGCGTCCATCTGGAGTGTTACCAGTTTTCTTACCGTATACAACGTTAGATGTAATAGTTAAAATTGACATTGTATGAACGGAATTACGATATGTTTTATGTTTACGCAGTTTATTCATAAATGTTTTCACGAGATTTACAGCGATCTCATCTACACGATCATCATTGTTACCGTATTTTGGGAAGTCTCCTTCAATCTCGAAGTCAACTGCAATACCATTTTCATCACGGATTGGTTTTACTTGTGCGTATTTAATTGCACTTAATGAGTCTGCTACTACAGATAGACCCGCGATACCTGTTGCCATTGTACGAAGAACATTTGTATCATGAAGTGCCATTTCAATACGTTCATAACTATATTTATCATGCATGTAATGGATAACATTTAATGTGTTTAAATATAGACCCGCTAACCATTCCATTGTCATATCAAACTTATGCATAACTTCTTCGTAATTTAGTACTTCAGAAGTAATTGGTGCGTACTCAGGACCAACTTGTGCTTTTGATTTTTCATCTTTACCACCGTTAATTGCATATAATAATGCTTTCGCTAAGTTTGCACGAGCTCCGAAGAACTGCATTTGCTTACCGATTCTCATTGCAGATACACAACAAGCAATTCCGTAATCATCGCCGTAATCAGCACGCATAATGTCATCATTTTCATATTGAATTGCTGATGTTTTGATGGACATTTTCGCACAGTAGTTTTTAAAGTTCTCTGGTAATTGTTTAGACCAAAGAACTGTTAAATTCGGTTCTGGAGCTGGTCCTAAATTATCTAATGTATGCAAGAAACGGAATGAGTTCTTTGTTACTAATGGACGACCATCTAATGCCATACCACCGATAGATTCAGTTACCCAAGTTGGGTCACCAGAGAATAATTCATTATAATCAGGTGTTCTTGCGAATTTCACAAGACGTAATTTCATAATGAAGTGATCTACAATTTCTTGTACTTCTTCTTCTGTTAAAGTACCATTTGCTAAATCTCTTTCAATGTAAATATCTAAGAATGTAGAAGTACGTCCAAGACTCATTGCAGCTCCGTTTTGCTCTTTAATCGCTGCAAGATATGCGAAGTATAACCACTGGAATGCTTCTTGTGCATTTGTTGCTGGTTTAGAAATATCGAAACCATGAGAAGCAGCCATTTGTTTTAGTTCTTGAAGTGCACGCATTTGCTCAGATAACTCTTCGCGTAAACGCATTGTATCTTCGCTCATTACACCACCAGTTAAATTCAAATCAGCTTTTTTCGCTTCAATTAAATGATCAATACCATATAATGCTACGCGTCGATAGTCACCGATAATGCGTCCACGACCGTATGCATCTGGAAGACCAGTAATAACACCTGATTTACGTGCATTTCTCATTTCTGGTGTATAAGCATCAAATACACCTTGGTTATGAGTCTTTCTCCAATCTCTAAAAATACGACTAAGTTCTTTGTCCATTTCGTACCCATAAGATTCACAAGCTTGTTCTGCCATACGAATACCACCATATGGTTGTAAAGAACGTTTAAATGGTTTATCAGTTTGGAAACCGACTACTTTTTCAATATCTTTATTTAAGTATCCTGGGTCATGTGATGTAATAGAAGAAACAATTTTTGTATCCATATCAAGAACGCCACCGTTTTCACGTTCTTTTGTTGTTAAATCCATTACTTGATCCCAAAGTTGTTTCGTTGCTTCAGTTGCTTCTGCTAAGAAAGATTCGTCTCCTTCGAAAACGTTTACATTATTTAAAATGAAATCGCGAACATCAATCTCTGCTTTCCATTTTTCACCTTTAAAGTTTTCCCATGCGTTTTTAACATTTTCTAATACTTGAGTCATCCTAATCTCCTCCATTTTTGATTAGTACAGGACTAAGATTTTTTATATAACAGCTTACACACTTAGAATACTACTTTTTTACGAAAGTGAACGAAATAGTTGTGACATGTTTGTGAAATATTGAGCAAACTACTATATATATAGTGTTAACTTCATTTAAAAGTCTTTAAAATTAACCCTTTCCTTAATTGTATTTTTTTGGTATCCTTATATACGAGTCCTATTTTGTAATATAAGAACAATACCCATTGTAGAGCTGTAATACTCTTATCTCCTAATCTGTTATAGTTTTTATAACAGAACAAAAAAGTGTACACATGTTGTACACTTTTTTTGTTACTTCTATAAAACATCTCTTTTTCTATTGCCATCATAGAATCCGCCACGATTGTCTGTTGATGCAATTATTTGCTCTAGTCCTTCTATATGATCACCTATAATTCGAAGTACAGCTGGAGGATGACCTATTTTTGCAAAATGTTCACTGGGACGAATACGGTTCATCTTATCAACCTCAACACGACATACACATGCAATTTCAAATCCAGAAAGAAGAGCCTTCACCTGTGCTACACAAGGTGACAATAAAGATTTATATCCAATTGCTTTCAAACACTTGTGGCTAAATGCATTAGGTACCGCAATAAGTGAGCCTACCCCTAAATCCTTTCTATCACACGCTAAATTTAGTGCATACTTAAATGCAGTTACAAGATGAAGTGGTACTCTTAAATCTAAATAATGATTTAAATCATTTAATGCGACGTCCTTTCCATCTGCAATAGCTTTTGCAAAAGGATATAGTTCACTAGCTAGAATAACAAAATCACCATCTATAAATAACACAATTTCTCCTTTTGCAAAATAAGTTCCAAGTGAACGCCCTACATCGTTTCCAAGGGCTTCTTTATATACAATGGTTGTTGCGCCTTTGTCTTTTGCAATCGTTGCTGTTTTATCTGACGAACCATTTACGACAACGATGATTTCAAAAGGTTCAATTTTACGAAGCTCTTCTATAACCTTTCCAATTGTTTTCTCTTCATTTTGTACAGGAATAACAACCGATAGTTGCTTTTCTCTATACAAATTGGATGTAACGCCCCATCCTTGATAAAAATCTTCGAAATTTAAAGTATGATAGACGCTATCCCTTTTCCTATTTCCATCATAATATCCCCCGCGTATATCACTGCTTACTATTCGTTCTGCAACTGCTTCTATATGATCACCTATCATTCGTCTTTCAGATTGAGAAAGGTTCGTTCCATATGCAGCATGTTCAATCGGTCGAAATTTATTCGGCGTAATAACATCAATAGCACAATGACGGTTAATTCTCCATTTACTTTGTGCTATACGTAAATGAGCTACAATAGGATTAACTAAACATTCATATCCAATACTTTGGACGACTTCTTTCGTCAACGCATGAGGTACAGATAATAAAGAATCTATCTTTAATTCTTCACGCTCTAACATTGCATTTAATATTTGACGCCACACTGTAACGGAATGGGGTTTTTGTTTCTTTAAAAACAATGCGTCCAAATTATTTAAAACGATGTCAGTCTGATCATGTAAAATTGGATTAAGAAACAATTGTAATTTGGAAGTTGGAATAGCAAAGTCCCCATCTATAAATAGTAATACATCACCTATCGCATGTTTTGCACCAACTGCACGCCCAACATCGTTTCCTAATAGTTCTGTATACCTGATTACTTTACAACCTAGCTGATCAGCAACCTCTTCTGTACCATCATTACAACCATTTGCTATGACAATAATCTCTACTGGATTTAACGGTTTGACCGATTGAATAACGTCTGAAATCGTATCTACTTCATTACTTGCAGGAATAATAACTGATAGTGACTTAGCCATTGTTTTCTTCACGAAACCATTTAATAGTTTCTTTCAATCCTTGTTCCCACGTTACTGTCGCTTGAAATTGAACAAGTTCTCTTAACTTCTTTACGTTCGGCCTTCTATTCGGAATTTCTTCAAAGCCATGTGGATATACTTCCTCAAAAGGAACTTGTACAATTTTCGAAGAAGATTTCGTTAGTTTTTTAATTGTTTCTGCTACTTCTTTTATACTCTGTTCGTTCTCAGAACCTATATTAATAATCTCACCATTTACCTTCTCATCCATTGCCCGAATTGTTGCTTCTACCGCATCACTCACATACGTAAAGCAACGTGTCTGCTTTCCATCTCCATATACAAGAATGTCTTCTCCTTGCAAAGCTGCACGGATAAATCGCGGGATTACCCCTGCATATGGACCATCTTTCGCTCTTGGACCATAAATATTAAAATAACGAACAATCGTTACAGGTAAGCCTTCTAATGCGTATCCTAAACATAATGTTTCTTCTAACGTTTTACAAACTGCATAACTCCAACGAATTTTAGAAGTTGCCCCATACAATCGATCTCCTTCTTCAGAGAAAGGCGGTTTGCCTTTACCATACACTTCTGAAGTAGATGCAAAAACTACTTTCTTCTTTCCTTTTAATGCTGCTTGTAAAATATTTCTCGTTCCGTCAAAATTCGTTTCAATGAGCTCTATACTTTTTTCCATTGTCGTTTTAACACCTAAAATTGCTGCTAAATGAAACACTACATCATGTTGATTTACTAATTCATAAATAGAATTTTTATCTAAAACACTTATTGGAATAACTCGAATCTCTCTCATTAGCTCATTATGATACTTATTTTTCCCTTTATAGAAGTTATCCACAATTGTGACTTTATAACCCCTTCTCACCAACTCTTCAGCTAAATGAGATCCAATAAATCCGGCCCCACCTGTAATTAAACATTTCTTACTCATACACTCACCTTCTTTATAATTCCCCTTGTATCTATTACTCGGTTCATTCCTTTAAAAAGCTTCCAATCGATATTAGAGTGGTCAGTTAAAATTAAAATACAACCTGCCTCTTTAACTGTTTGTTCATCCAAAGCAACAGATTGATACACCTTATCTCCAATTTCCGCGGAAGAAATATATGAATCATGGTATTTTATCTCGTATCCTTCTTTTATTAGTAATTGAATAATTGGCAAAGCCGGTGATTCTCTCAAATCATTTACATCTTTCTTATATGCGATTCCTACAATTAAAACTAGTCCGGGTGATTGCACCATACCCTTTACTTTCCGGACTATTTTCTCTGGCATTTCTTCATTAATTACATGTGCCGCCTCAATTAATTGACTAATTGCCCCATTCTTTTTTATTCTCCATTGAAAATATAAGGGGTCTACGGGAATACAGTGCCCCCCTATCCCTGGTCCTGGCCAATACGGAGTAAATCCAAAAGGTTTTGTAGATGCCGCTTCAATGGCCTCATAAAAATCAATCCCTAAACTTTCACATAATGTGTTTAACTCATTTACTAAAGAGATGTTAACTAAGCGCTGAATATTTTCAAATAGCTTACACATCTCTGCTACTTTCGGCGAACTAACAGGTACAACTACGTCAAAAATGGTACTATATAAATCCTGTACTTTTTGTTTACACTTTTCTGTTTGTCCACTAATAACTTTTGGAATAGATTGAACTGAATATTGACTATTTGCTGGATCAATTCTCTCAGGGGAATATCCGATATAGAAATCTTCTCCTACCTTTTGGCCAGCTTGAGAAATAATAGGAATAATAACTTCCTCAAGTGTGCCTGGATATGTGGAACTTTCAAAAATGAAGGTTTGTCCTTTTTGGAGATTTTGTTGTATATAATGCGAAGCTGAAATGAGGGCACTTAAATCTGGTTCTCTTCGTTCATTAATTGGAGTTGGAACAGTAACAATAACATAATCACTACTTTGGAAATCAGTAATACCTTTATCTGGTGTATTTACTATTAATTTATTTTTAGTCAATAAACTTTGCAACTCTTTAGAAGAAACATCTGGAATATAACTTTCTCCTTTTATAATCGATTCTATTTTTCTAGTATCTTTATCTAATCCAAGTACGGTATGTCCTCTTTCTGCAAAATGGACTGCCAAAGGAAGACCAACATACCCTAATCCAATAATAGCTACTTTACTACTAGCATTCATCTGTATTCTTTTCTTCCTTTCTCAATTGTTGAATAGTGTCTCTATCGCGATCTCCATCTGTAAAACTCCCACGTTCGTCTGTATATTGTAATAGATAAGCAATCGCCTCAAGTTGATCACCGAAAATACGGTCAAATGCCGGAATACGTCCATTTACAAATCCATGTTGCTCCGGGCGTACCCGATTGGTTTTTATAACATCTACAAATTCTACTGCTGTAATAGAAAAAACCTCCAAAATAGCTTTCATTTGAGCTAATGGCGGAATAACAAGCGAGTCATATCCTATTTTCTCTATTACCCTTTTATGCATAGCATGTGGTACTGCCGTTAATGAGTTATTCCATAAATCCGGTCTTTTCGCTACTAAATTCACAAAATATTTCCCCATACTAATTGGATCTGCAGGATGAAACATATCTAATAAGCATTGTAAATCATTTAAAACCACGTCACTTCCATCTTCAACAGCTTGCAAAAATGGAGTGAGCTTTTTTGCTGGAATAACAAAATCACCATCAACGAATAAACAAATATCTGCCGTAGCATGCATGGCACCTATCGCTCGTGCTACATTATGTCCAAGCGCCTCCCCGAATTCAACAACAATAACATTCTCTAGCTTTGCCTGTTTAACAGTCTCAAAATCTGCTCCATTCGCGACAACAATAATTTCATCTACCCCTGCTTTTTTTACTTCTTGTATAACAAATCTTATCGTCATTTTTTCTTCTGACACTGGTATAATCGCACTATATTTCGCTTTTTCCTTCTTTAATACAACTGGTTTATAGTTCCCTATAAACTCCCTATCCCTGTTTCCCTCCGAAAAACCGCCGCGTTTACCATATGTTTCGATTACATATTGCAAAGCACGTAAATGATCACCCATAATACGGCTAGTCGCTTTCGGATAAGGAGAACCAGGTGATGTTCCTGTATGCACAGGACGAACCTTATTTGTGTGAATTACATCGACCGAAGCCGTATCAACAATATCTACTCCTCTAGACATCGCTATCGCTTGAAATAGTGCTGGATCTGCTAAATTCCACCACCCAAGTTTCTCGATAACTTCCCTGCTCATCGCATGTGGAATTGCAATTAAAGATCCAACAACAAGCTCCTTTTTATTCAAATAACGATTCAACATGAACTTTCCAACTGTCGTATAATGTGGTCTCATCTTTAAATAAACCGACCATGTTAAATTATTCACAACAATTTGATGCCCTTGTCGAATTCCTTTCACGAAACGTTGTAACTCTTTACTATCAATAACAATATCACCATCTAAAAACAAAACAATTTCACCTTTTGCTTCTCTAGCTCCAATAGCCCGTCCAACATCATTGCCAAGAGAATGTTTATAATAAATCACGTGACAATGATGTTGTAACGCTATGTCTTTCGTTCCATCTGTCGAGCCATTATCTACTACAATAATTTCGTAAGGCTTGAGCTTCTCCACTTCTACTAAAACTTGTGATAAAGTACTCGCTTCATTGTGCGCTGGAATAACAACTGATACTCTCATACTTGTATCACGCTTACCCTTCCAAGCGAACATAAGCAATAATAGGAGTACGCACAATTACATCTTCCGGTGGTCCATAAGAAGGAGAAGTACGAACACTTACCGCCCCATCTGTCACAGATAAAAGAATGCCTGTAACAATTTCTACAGCTGTCACAACTTGCACTAATTCACCAACATGGTTACGTAATTCATCAGTAAATAACATATATAGCTCTCCTTTCTTACACTTCTTTAATTGATATAATACTTGTAAATGGTAATAAAACTTCAGTTCCTATACCTTCTTGCAATGTTAAGAAATCATCACCGACTGCTACAATAACGCCTGTTAATTGTCCAACTGTCACCGTAATTTCAACATTTTTACCTAAATACTGCTTTGCAATTTCTTTAAAAGGTGATGTATTGCATTCTTTTAAAATGTTGCAAATAATAGATTGAAATTGGCTTGATTTTATAAATTCTTCCGTAGCTTGCTTAGAGTTTCTTTGAATAAACCTTGCAAAGTTTTGCGAAAATAAAAGTCGTTCCACAGCAGGCAATAATTTATCATCTAAAAAATAGCTTAATTGTCTATTAAACAATCTTGATAATTTATGCCAATATTTTCTGAACAGACACATACACTTCTCCTCCTATTATTTTTAGATTATAAAATTTTACATCCATACATCTTAATGTATACAAAATAGATATTTTTGTGATAGGTAAGGCATACATTTTCTAAAAGAAATATTTGTTTCAGGGCAAAAAAAAACTATCCAAAAGGATAGTTTCTTACACTTCAATATTTCGCAACATCGTATAAATGTCATTATTCACTTTACCAAATGATTTAATGTTGTTTTGAATGTTAGATAATAAAACAACATACACACTACCATTTTTACTAAATCCATTTAAACAATTCCAACCTGGCATTACACCGTGATTCGAATAGCTTCCTGGGTCTACGTACCAGCCAAATCCGTAATCTTTTTTCACGGCTGTAAACATTTGATCATAACTCGCTTTTGAAATTAACTTTCCAGAGTATAACGCTTCGTTAAATAAATATAAATCATGTGCACTCGTATATATATCACCACAACCATATAGTTGTGACATGCTCGGAATATGAGGTGTTGTCATATTATTATTTACTATTTTATAACCCGTTGATGGGAATCTTGTTTGTTCTAACGCTGTGCCAAAACCAGAATGTTTCATACCGGCAGTAGCAAAAATATGTTGTTTAATATATTCTTCAAGCGACTGTCCACTTACCTTCTCGGCAATGTATGCAAGTATAGAGTAGTTCGAATCGGAATACTTCCACTTCTCTCCTGGACCACCAATACGCTTTTGATTTCCTATCCGCTTTATCAGTTCTTCATGGGAAATATCTTCTTTTCCTTGCTCATATTCTGGAATCCCTGATGTATGTGTTAATAGCTGTTTTAGCTGAATACTATTACCTTGTGGAAAATCTGGAATATACTTCGCAACAGTATCTTCAACTTGTAATTTATTTTGATCTTTCAATTGCATAATAGCAGTTGCTACAAACGCCTTTGAAATAGAACCAATATAAAAAGTCGTCTCTGAATTATTCGGTACTTGCTGCTCTTTATTTGCCATACCGTACCCTTTATTCAGAAGAACTTTTCCGTTCTTCACAATAACAGCTGTCCCGCTAAATCCTGCGTTTTGTAAATACTGGTCCAATTGAGCGTTTTCATTAATTTCTTGAGGTGGTCCTTCAACAGGCTGTTCCGCAGCTTGCGCTTGCTTCACTTGTTCTTCCTGCTCTTTTTGTTTTTGCTTTTGTACTTCTTGTTTCTTTTTTTCTTCTTTCTTTTTTAGCTCTTCTTGTTTCTTCATTTCTGCTGCCGCTTTTAAAGTTTCTTCTTTCTTATTATGCGCAACAATTTTTGTATACATGAAATATACAAGTGATAATAGTAAGACGAAAATGATTGTCCTTTTTATGTATACAATCGGCCGATTTGCTTTCCCATTCGCATTATTTTTTTCCTGATCCATAATTGCTTTTTTCCCCTTACTCACCAATAATTTAATTCCTCTACTAAAGATTTATTTTAGTAGATTATGGATAATCCATTCTATATCATCCCTACTTTATCACGCACTACACATATTACCAACCCATATGTACAAAAAAGAAAAAGAAAATTTACAAAAGTAAGATTCCCGTTAAATTGTTAACAAAAAAAGAGGATATCCTGTAAAAAATTGATGTTATCAATCTTTTTGGACATCCTCTTATCTCATTATTTATACGTGTTTTTTCATATCATCGGCAACAGATTCAACATTTGTACCTACGATAACTTGTACACTTGTATTACTTAATTTCATAACACCTTTTGCACCAGCACGTTTTAATGCTGCTTCATTTACTTGACCAGCATCTTTTACTTGTAAGCGTAGACGTGTTGCACAGTTATCAATAACTGTTAAGTTTTCTTTTCCACCTAAAGCTGCTACGTAAGTTTCACCAATTGAACCTGCAACTGGAGCTTCTTCACCTTCAGCTACTTCCTCTTCGTCTTCACGACCAGGAGTTTTTAAATCGAACTTCTTAATTAAGAAGTAGAATACAACGAAATAAATTACTGCGTAAATTAAACCGACTCCCGCAAGTAATACTGGTTTTGTTGCAATACCAAAGTTTAAGAAGTAATCGATTGCACCGGCACTAAATGTGAAACCATCGTGAATGCCAAGTGTTGTTGTAATGAATAGAGACAGACCTGTTAATACAGCATGAATACCATATAATACTGGTGATAAGAACATGAATGAGAATTCAATTGGTTCTGTAATACCAGTTAAGAATGAAGTTAATGCTAGACCACCTAACATACCTGTAACCATTTTACGTTTTTCTGGTTTTGCAGCCGCAATCATTGCGAAACATGCTGCTGGTAAACCGAACATCATAACTGGGAAGAAACCAGTCATAAACATACCCGCTGTTTTATCTCCGGCAAGGAAGCGAGCAATATCACCGTTTACAACATTACCTGCTGCATTTGTAAAGTCACCAAGTACGAACCAGAAGTATGTGTTCATTACATGATGTAAACCGATTGGAATTAATAGACGGTTTAATAAACCAAATAGACCTGAACCAACTGCCCCTAAATTAACAATTCCATGAGCTAATGCATCGATAGCATTTTGAATTGCTGGCCAAATTTGTGCGAATAGAATTCCTAATATTAACATCACAACCGATGTAACAATTGGGACGAAACGTTTTCCAGCAAAGAACCCTAACCATTCTGGAAGTTTAATCTTATGGAATTTATTATAAAGAAGTCCCGCTATAACACCAACAATAATACCACCTAAAACTTTCATATCCACTTTAGTCGATAATTCGGCTGCCTTAGATACTTGTGTCATTGTATCTGCAAGCTTAGATGGATCAACATTAGCGCTATTCCCTATTAAATCTTGGACTTTGCCTAATTTATCTTGTAATTCTACAGTAGAATATCCCTTACTAAGTGCATCAATACTGTTTTTCATAACTAGATAACCAATTGCACCTGCAAGACCTGCTGCACCACTACCATCAACTGAAAGACCGATTGCAATACCAATCGCAAAAATGAGTGCTAAATTATCAAAAACTGCTGCACCGGCCTGTGCCATAACAGGAATATCAAATACATCTGGTTGCCCTAAACGAAGCAATAATCCTGCTGCTGGTAGTACGGCGATTGGAAGCATTAACGCTTTACCAATACGTTGTAAAAACTGCAACATTTTAATTCCCCCTATCAAATTTATGAAATCGTTATCATTATAAGTACGCCTTAGAAAACGCTTTCTATTTACATAACCATAATAACATATAGTTGTATAGATGTGTAGTTTTTATTTTCGAATTTTTTATGGATAAATCTCCTATTTCCAAACTGTTATATAAAAGGGAAATTCTCCTTTTTTAATACAAAGGACTTGAAAGAACGACCTACTATAGAACATATAACTTTCGTTTTATCATTCCACTTTTTCATGTTATTATTTATTTCCGAGCATATCGGGAAAAGTAAACTTAGTTAATTCGAAATAGGAGCGTTGGTACTATGCAGTGCATTGAAACAAACAACTTACAACAGTTGTTAGAACAAGTAAAACCATATACGAAAAAAGGAAAACTTGCTACTTATATCCCCGAACTAGGAAATGCAAATCCAGACGATTTAGGGATTGCCATTTTCCATAAAGAAACAGAATATATCCATGCAGGCAACTCACAAACACTATTTACTCTTCAAAGTATTTCCAAAGTAATTACACTTGCCCTTGCCCTTTTAGACCGTGGTGAAGAATATGTATTTTCTAAAGTTGGAATGGAACCAACGGGTGACCCATTTAATTCTATTATTAAGTTAGAAACGACAAGTCCATCCAAACCCCTTAATCCAATGATAAATGCAGGAGCATTAGCTATTACAAGCATGTTAGCAGGAAAAGATAACGAGGAAAAAATGGAACGTATTCTTCATTTTGTACGTGAAATAACAGATAACCCTACTATTAATTATTCCTCTAAAGTTGCCGATTCAGAATTAGAGACAGCTTATCTAAATCGTTCGCTTTGCTATTATATGAAACAAAACGGTATTATCGATTGTGATATTGAAGAACTTATGGATTTATATACTCGTCAATGCGCAGTTGAAGTAAACTGCATTGATTTAGCACGTATCGGCTTAATTTTTGCAATGGATGGATATGATCCATATAAAAAGAAACAAATCATCCCTAAACATATTACAAAAATTTGCAAAACATTTATGGTCACATGTGGTATGTATAACGAATCTGGTGAATTTGCAATACGCGTTGGTATCCCTGCAAAAAGTGGTGTAGCGGGTGGTATTTTCGGCTGCGTAAAAGGCGATATGGGAATCGGCATTTTCGGACCAGCTTTAGATGCAAACGGAAATAGTATTGCTGGTTTTAAAATTCTTGAACTTCTTTCTGCTCAAGAAGGCTGGAGTATTTTTTAATCGCGAGTTATCCTGCTATACTAGCAGGATTTTTTATTTCACCAAAACCTCACTTTTGTCAGTTATCAATCCTCTTACAAAAACAGTGCTGAAAGTTTCTCTATATCATGCATATTTGTTCCCCCCTCCTGAATAATATAGTACAACCTAGCGCTATATGTGGAGGTGTGAAAGATGAAACTAATATTTCAAATGGGAAAACAACCTGTTCTTGAAAAAACAATCCTTCTTTTTATATTGAGTATTGTAGAAAGCTTGAAGTTAAAAGTTGTTTCACTCGACGAAGCTCACCGATACATATTCAATTTAGAAGTACTTGAATTATTAATGGATCGGAATATCGATGATCAAGTACTTGAACTTATTCATTTCGGGATGGGACTTGAAGACATTCATCATGTGCTTCCTGAAGAACTTGAGCATACTATCGAGGAATTAAAATGGCTTTGCATCCAAGTGTTAAGTGAATACAGTATGCATGAAGAATCAGAGCAATTAATTGAAGACATACGCTAAAAAGCACCTATGTAGTATGTAGGTGCTTTTTATTTATTAAGAAGTAAATATCCGATGTCGATATATGCAATTTATTCAAGTATTTCCGAGGAAATGCTCGAACATTGCTTTTCTATTTTCACAACAACTGATCAATCCCAATAAGTATTAATAACACTCCTGCAATAACCGTCGCCCATTTCCCTAAGTATGCTGCTAAATATCGTTTCCCTACATATGCAAAACCACTTATGCAAATAAAACTAAACACCCCAGAAATAGTCGCTGTAAGCCAAAGATTTAAATTTGTTACCCCAGCATCAAACCCACCTGCAATATTATTAATAGATAATGCAACTCCTAAAACAAGTGCTTCAGAAAAACTAATTGTTTTAGAGCCATCAAAATCTGCTTTTTCTGGATCACGTAAAATTCCCATAAGTACATTATCACCTTTAGAACCTACAGTGTTTTTTTGACTCAAGAAAGGCTGACATAAAATAAACACCCCGATTATCCCTAAAACGATTGCTCCAATCAGGTTTGCTGTAAACTCTGAAATAAATAACGCAATCCAGTTCCCAAAAAATCCAGCTAGTAAAGTAAATAAAAACCCGAAGAATGCGATGATAAAATTGTTAAACCACGAAATACGAATTTTACGAATGCCATACGCAATTCCAACACCTGCATTATCTAAATTAGAAGCGATCCCGATTAAAAGAATTGAAAATAAGCCTGCCGTACTCATAAATAGTCACCCCTTTTTCTCACTTTTCAATGCATATTATGAAAATGTTGAGCAACTGTGCCTGTCTGTTTCATATACTTGTAATAAATGCTCAACATTTTTTCAACACTAAAAAAGGAGTGCCTGCACTATGGCTAATGAAAACCCGAATGATCGGCTTGGTAAATTAATAAAAAAACTTTTAAAAGAACGCGCCTTATCTATGCGCCAACTAGGAATACTTACAAATATTGATCCTGCAACAGTCTCAAGAATTATTAATGGCAAACAACCACCAAAACAAAAACATCTACAAAAATTTGCAGAATGTCTTCAAGTTCCACCCCAATTGTTATTTGATGAAATGTACCCTGATTCTCCTCACATTAATAAAGAAAAAACGGATATGTACACATCTCTTGATACCATTCAACAAACTTTACAATCCTCTAACTTATTCGATTTCGATTACACTACAACTCGCGTAAAACAAGAACTCGAAAATTACGAACGCTATGCCCAGACAACAGAAGGCGAAAAACGTATTCATGACAGTTTTGCAAGCAAATTAGAGCAAATTGATAGTGCTGGTCCTTTTATTGAACAATTAACAGATATGTATCAACAATTTTGTAATGAAACCATTTCAAAAGAAGAACGTGCAGTTCTTGGGAGCGCATTACTTTATTTCATTTTATCGACAGATATTATTCCCGACTATCTCTTTCCAATTGGCTATTTAGATGATGCGATTGCCGTTGAATTAGCAAAAGAGAAATTACTTGAAATGAAACGAAAGACATAGCAAAATAAAGAACTATTTCAGTTGTTTATATTCAACTCTGAAATAGTTCACTAAAAAATCGTACAAGTATACATACTCGTACGATTTTACTATACAAATCTATTTTTTCGTGTGGCACCATTCATATATAAATGTTATTATCACTTTTGTAAATTCAATTAACTGTTCAATTTCAACTTTCTCATTTACAGAATGTGCTTCTTCTAATGTACCTGGTCCATATATAATCGCTGGAATGTGAAACTCACTAAACCAACCACCATCAGTTACCGTTGCAGACATATCTAAAATTGCATTTTTTGATAGAATAGACTCGTGTACTGAGCTAAGTTTTTTTACAGCTTTATGTTCACTATCTACTTCTAATGAAGGGAAAATTTCCCCACGATCTACAATCATTGATTCTCCGCCCCACTTAAATTGTGGCGGATTTTCACTTAACCATGGATCGGCAGCTGCCACCTTTCCAATATACTCTTCAATTTCGTTTATTATTTGTTCATGTGTTTCATTCGGATAGAAGTGCACTGTTATCCACAATCGGCACTCCTCCGCAATAAACGCCGCATGCCTTCCTCCCTCAATAACAGCTGGATTAATTGTTGTTGTTCCAGATGGATAGCCTTCATATGTTTTCATAACTGCCCAGTGGCGCTCTAATTCTTGTAAGCTTTGTACAATTTTCATCATTTTTTCAATCGCACTCGCTCCAAATAAACGTCCTCCAGCATGGATCATTTGTCTGCGCGTTGCATCATGAAACGTTTGTGGACTTTTCACTGTAATCCATCCAGTAATGACACCGCCTTGTCCTTGCATATGTAAATCGCTCGTATCCACTACTACTGCAAAATCAGCATCGTAACCCCTTTTGCAGCATTGAAGTGTACCTGCTTCTCCAACTTCTTCTCCAATTACCGATTGAAAAGTTAAATCTCCAGGTAATTCAATACCAGCTTCTTGTAAAAGTTGAATGGCAAATAGCGCTCCAGCCAGCCCACCTTTCATATCTGCTGCGCCACGTCCAACTAACCAGCCATCTTTTATAAATGGATCAAATGGATTTGTTTCCCACGCCTCATCTGCTGACACTTCGGCTACATCCATATGTCCATTAATAATAAGACTTTTATATGAGTCACTTTTTATCCCTTTTTTTACCCCAACAACATTCGGATCATTCGGATATACATCCCATTTATCAATACTAAAATTTCGTTTTCTTAAAAACTCTGCAACAAATTCTTGTGCTTCATTTGTATTTCTCGCTGGCGGTGCTGGTGTTTCAAAACGAATTAAAGTTTTTGTAAGTTCTAGTAATTCCTCTTTCCTTGAATCTATTTGTTTTAACAACTGCGAAACTTCTGGATTCATCGCTAATTCCCCTTTGCATACATAGTATGTTTCCAGCTTTATTTTCACAAAAAAAGAGACTGTTTACAATTTTACAGTCTCCTAATTAATCACTATTATAAACTCTCTACTTCCGTTGTATTTGTCTTTTCAATATGCTCTACATTACTTCCCTTATTTCTTGTAGCACGATAAAACAGTAAGCAAACAATCATAAATGGAATACCACAATACAATGCCATTCTTTGTTCTGGAATAAAGGCCATGCCAACGATTACTGTTAAATTTAATACTAACGCAAGAAGTGGTACAAATGGATACAATGGTGTTTTAAATTTCAAGTCCTTAACATCCCCGCCCCGCTTCATGTATGACCTTCTAGCTAATAAATTTGATAAAGCAATAGATGCCCAAACTAGTATCGCTCCGAATCCAGCGATAGAAAGCAGCCATAAATAAACTGTATCTTCCGCATAAATACCTGATAGTAGTGAGAGACACCCTACAATTGTGCTTACGATTAATGCATAAATAGGAACACCGTTTTTAGATAACTTTCCAAAAATTGGACTAATCATTCCTTGATTAGACATAGACCATAGCATACGCGAAGTTGCATATAATCCTGAATTCGCAACGGATAGTACTGCTGTAATAATAACGAAATTTATAATATCTGCTGCATAAGGAATACCAATTTTATCAAATACAACTACGAATGGACTTTCTATTACTCCTGCTTGCTGCCAAGGGAATAGTCCAGCAAGAATAAAAATAGATAGTACAAAGAAAACAAGTATACGCCAAACTGTATTGTTAATTGCCTTCGGGATCGTTTTCTCTGGATTTTCACTCTCACCTGCTGCAATACCAACTAATTCTGTTCCTTGGAAAGAAAAATTAACTGCAATCATTGTAATTAAAATGGCTGATAATCCATTTGGAAACAATCCACCATAATCAGTAAAGCTAGAGAACATTGGCGCTGGTTCATTCCCTTTCATATCTAGAAACCCAAACATTGCTGCCCCGCCCAAAATAATAAATGCAATAATTGTAATTACTTTAATACTTGCAAACCAAAATTCCACTTCCGCAAAACTTCTTGAAGATAACGCATTAATAGCAAAGAGCAGTACCGCGAACACTACACACCAAATCCATGACGGTACATCAGGAAACCAACGTTTCATCAAAATACTAACTGCAATTAATTCAATACCTATCGTAGCAGACCAGTTTAACCACGACATCCATCCCACTACATAACCTGCTGCAGGAGAAATATGCTTTGTCGCATACGTTTGATAAGACCCTGCGTCAGGCATCGCAACCGCTAACTCTCCAAGACAGAGCATCGTTAAATACATTACAAATCCACCGACAAGATACGCTACAATTGCTCCTCCAGGTCCAGCTTCATGAATCGTATAACCTGATCCTAAAAAAAGTCCTGTACCAATAACTCCACCGAGTGCAATCATAAATATGTGCCTGCTTTTCAATTCTCTTTTTAATCCTTGGTTTTGATCCATCATATAAATCCCCCCTTTTCACTTTGCCAATCCATTTAATGTAAGCGTTTTTAAAATTATTCACCGTAAAAATAATGATTTAAAATAGCAAAAATACATATCACTTACATTAATCACTGCCTGTTACTAAAAGGTCATCCCTTACTGTTATTAATAACTTTTGATCAGCAATAGCTTGTCCTTCTACTACTTCTAATGATTCAATATAACCACTGATTCCTATCTTAATTTCTACTTTCTGTTTATCTATTGTTTCAATTAACGCTAATTTCTCCCACTCGTATACGTAAGAACTTTCCGTAACAAATAACTTCTCTACTTTTCCATAACAAGGACTATACACACCTTCTATAACTGTCTTCACTTTATAAACCCCTCCCTCTTATTAATTGACACCGAAACGTTGTATATCCTGTAAAAATTCATATTCTCCCCTCTAGAGATTTCAAATATTATTTATGCAAAATGCGTACCAAGTCTCTAATTCATATATTAAATGAGAGTTTTACACAAAAAAGCGTGCACAACCGCAAAATTTTTCTATCATTTGAAAAGTTTTAAAAGAAAAATAGCAAAAAAATTTTGCGGTTTTATAAGAATTTTAATAAAATTATAAAAAGTCAGTCTTCATAGGGTGAAATGAGGAGAAGATAATCTATGCGTACAGAAGACATTAATTTTAAACAGATCATTGAAATGAACATGCTATATGAAACTTTACTCAATGAACTCGATATCGGGATTCATATTATTAATGAGGAAAGTAAAACGATTATCTATAACCGCAAAATGATGGAAATTGAATCAATGGAACGCTCAGATGTATTATATAAAAGTCCTTTAGAAATATTTGCATTTGAAGAAAATAAAAATAGTACTCTTATAGAGGCATTAAAATTAGGAAAAACAAACAAAAATATAAAACAAACGTATTTTAACAATAAAGGACAAGAAATTACAACGATTAACGATACTTTCCCTATAATAGAAAATGGAAAAATTAAAGGCGCTATTGAAATATCAAAAGAAATTAGTAACTTAAAGCAAACAATAAGAATGGGCCCTTCTCGAAAACAAAGTACTAAATTTACCTTTGATCACATAATTGGTGATTCTGAAGCTATTCAATCAATCATTACTGAAGGAAAAAGAGTAATTCGTACATCTTCCTCCATACTTCTAGTAGGAGAAACAGGCACTGGGAAAGAACTATTTGCACAAAGCATCCATAATGAAAGTCAGCGTTCAACAAAACCCTTTATTTCACAGAACTGTGCCGCTATACCTGATACACTCATGGAAAGCTTATTATTCGGTACAAACCGAGGTGCATTTACAGGAGCTATCGATAAAGCTGGTTTATTTGAAGAAGCGAACGGAGGAACTTTGTTATTAGATGAAATCAACTCATTAAGTCCAGCACTTCAAGCGAAGTTACTACGAGCTATACAAGAAAAAACAATACGAAGAATCGGAGGCACACACGAAAAAGAAATTGATGTTCGTATTATAGCAACTATCAATGAAGATCCTTTCGAAGCCATCGCACATAATCGATTAAGAGAAGACTTATATTACCGATTAAGCGTCGTTACTTTATGTCTTCCGCCTTTACGTGAAAGAAAAGAAGATATTCTAGCTCTTGTTCAGCACTTTATTGAAAAATATAATACTCAATTTGGGCTCAACGTAACCGATGTAGATGTAAATGTAAGAGAATTTTTCTATGCATACGATTGGCCTGGAAACGTACGGGAGTTGGAACATATAATTGAAGGTTCCATGAACTTGATAGAAGATGAAACCATCATTACAGCGTTTCATATGCCTACTCGCTTTCGTGAACGAATAAAAACAGAATTCAATATGCAGCATGCACTAACTAATCACAATACTGATGCACCTAAAACTTTAAAACACACAATAGAAAAAATGGAAAAGAACTACATTAATCAAATTCTTAAAGAGAATCATGGCAACATTTCACAAGCTGCAAAATTTTTAGGATTAAGTAGGCAAAACTTACAATATCGAATTAAAAAACTGCATTTACACATATGAAATGAACATGTCTCCAAGTGCAAAAACAAATTGGTAAAATATGTTATAATAAACGTATAACATGCTAGAAAGGGGCTATATATATGAGTAATGATAAAAAATTAAAGTTATTACAATACTTATACTTTTTCCCTGCCATGCTCTGTATGATGTTATTCATTAATGCCGATGTAAGCAGCTCTCCTTATGCAAAGCTATTAGGAACAATTTTTGGCTCCTTTGCAGCTATTATGCTTGCTGCTTTTTGGAATTTAAAGCTACGTATAAAAAATGAAAAATCTTCGTAATACTAAAAAAATCGAGCTACTTAGCCCGATTTTTTTATTTGCCATTAAAACTCAACATTCTCTAAATACAACCCACTTGCCTCAGCAAGACAATTAATTTGATTGCGCTGCTTTTCTTCTAAAATGTTTGGAATTGCTTCAGCATCTAATTGTCCTAATCCAACTTCAATTAATGCCCCAACAATTTTTCTTACCATATTATGAAGGAAGCCGTTACCACTTACTCTAATTTGTACAAACCCTGCCTCTTCCATCACATCAAGTGTATATACTTCTCGAACCATAGATTTTTTCTTTGATTTCGCATTTGAAAAAGCAGTAAAGTCATGTGAACCAACTAAATGTTTTGCAGCTGCTTTCATGCTTTTCACATTTAATTTTTTATTCACATGCATGCTGTATTTACGCATAAATGGATTTGTATGCTCTTCATTCCAAATTTTATACAGATATGTTTTTGCTTTAGAATTGTAACGAGCATGGAAACGATCATGTACTTCTTCCACATTCGTAATGCTAATATCATTAGGTAAATATTGATTTAAATATTTTTTCACTTTATGTTCCACTAACTTCTCATCACTTTGAAAGTTAGCAACTTGATTCAAAGCATGTACACCAGCGTCTGTTCTACTACAACCGATAATTTCAATTTCTTTTCCGATCATTTCAGATATGACACTTTCGATTTTTCCTTGAATCGTATTATCGTTATTACCGAGACGTTGCCATCCTTTAAAACGTGCACCATCGTACTGAATCGTTAATTTATAATTATGCATAATATTCTCCTTCATAGAAAATATTCCCTCATACCATGAGGGAATATTAATAAACTTTACTTTCTAACAAGCTTCACTACATTTTCTACGTGAGCTGTATGCGGGAACATATCAACTGGTTGCACATACTCCACTTCATAGCTCTTCATTAATGCTTGTACATCACGTGCTAATGAAGAAGGATTACAAGACACATACACAACTTGTTTCGGCTTCACTTTTAAAATTGTTTCCAGTAATTTATCATCGCAACCTGTACGTGGTGGATCGACAACAATTACATCTGGACGCCATCCTTCTTTTACCCATTTCGGTAACCATTGTTCAGCTTTACCTGCTTCATATTTCGTATTTGTAAATCCGTGACGCTTCGCATTTTTTCTTGCATCTGCAATCGCTTCTGGAATTACATCCATACCACGTACTTCCGCTGCATCATTTGCAAGCCAAAGTCCGATTGTACCAACACCACAATACGCATCTACAATTTTCTCATCGCCTGTTAACGCAGCTGCTTTTTTCGCTTCATCATATAAAACAATTGTTTGTTCTGGATTCAACTGGAAGAATGCACGTGCTGATAATTCAAATGATAAATCGCCAAGTGTTTCTTGAATTACTTCTTTTCCAGCTAATTTAAATGTTTTGTCTCCAAAAATAACAGATGTTTTACGCCAGTTTACATTTTGCATAATTGATTTAACCGCTGGCATCTGTTTTTGTACTTCTGCAACAAATTGTTCTTTATTTGGTAATTCTTCTTTTGTTGTAATAAGTGTAACTTGTACTTCCCCTGTTTGAACTGCAGTACGTGTTACAATTGTGCGTACTAAACCTTTTTGTTTTTTCTCGTTGTAAATAGAAACATTTAATTTTTCTAAAATACGTCTTACAACTTTTGTCGCTTCATTCGTTGCTTTATGTTGAATCATACAGTGAGCAATATCAATTAACTGATGTGAGTTTTGTTTATATAGCCCTGTAATAACCTTTTCGTCTTTACGCCCCACTTGTAATTGACTCTTATTACGGTAATGCCATGGATTTTCCATGCCAAGCGTTGGACGAATTTTCTCTTCCATACTGTTTTTCATGTACTTCTCAAATGCTTGTACAACGATATCACGCTTTTGATTCAATTGTTCTTTATAATCTAAATGTTGCAGCTGACAACCGCCACACTCCTCATATACTGGACACGGTGCTTTCACACGATGCGGTGAAGCTTTACGAACTTTTTTCACTTTCGCTTCAGCGAAGCCACGCTGAATTTTCGTTGTTTCTGCAACAACTTCTTCTCCTGGTAATGCCCCTGGAATGAAAACAACTTGTCTCTTAAAATAACCAACGCCTTCTCCGTTAATCCCAAGACGTTTAATTGTCACAGGAAACGTTTGACCAACTTCCAACTTACTCTCATGTTGCTTTTGTATCATTATTACACCTCTACTCTATACTTTTCCATAAATATAACGCTGCATAACTGCAGTATGGTTCACACTCTTGTTTCACTTTTTCTAAAAATGCATCATCAGGTTTATCATCTAATTGAAATATACCTTGCACTGCACGCTGAATCCCAAT
Source organism: Bacillus sp. 196mf (assembly GCF_003217275.1). Lineage (NCBI taxonomy): Bacteria > Bacillati > Bacillota > Bacilli > Caryophanales > Bacillaceae > Bacillus > Bacillus sp. 196mf. The sequence goes on along the minus strand of NZ_QJTG01000016.1, from coordinate 78,960 downwards.
GTCCGCTTTCGGGAACATATTTTTCCGTCCAAGCCCAAACATTAAAAAGTTTTGCACTGTCCATGCACCAATTCCCCTAATTGGCAACAATTGTGCTGAAACTTCTTCTTCCGTCCCATTTTCTATACTCGCTAAATTTAATGTACCACTGACAATACTTCGACCTAATCCTACTATATATTCAGCCTTTCGCTGACTAAACTTCTGCTCTCTCAATTCTTCTATTGAAATATTTGCTACTATTTCCGGAGTGGGGAAAAAGAATACACCGTTCTTCTCTATTCCATACCGTTTCACAAATTGTTCTGTTAACACAGTAGCAAATTTCAAATTTATTTGTTGGTGAATGATACAGCGAAGAAGACAAGCAAAATAATCAAATTCTAAAATAATTGGAGTATAAGCATATGTTTCAAATAGTGGACGTAATGATGTGTTTAAAAAATGATTTTGTATATCTTGAAACGGTTCATTCCAATGAAAAATGGCCCTCATTCGTTTCATGACTTTCTCCGGATTTCCTGTCTGACTAGAAATCCAAAACTGTGGATTTTGAACAGTACCAATCCCTTGTAAGCGAACAATAACCTGTTCCTCGTCTATACAAAGCGGGATATAAATGACTTTCTCATCTAATTGAATGACGTTAAGAGGATCAAAAGATAAACGTTTTAATACTTCTTCAAAATGATACGGATACTCTAACGTAACATGTTCGCTCCACATACGTTTCCCCATCCTTTTTACACATCATTATAGCATGAGAAAACCGTAAGCATACATGCTTACGGTTGATTGCTTTTTACTAAGTCATCTAGACTTTTAAAATGATACCCTTTCTCGCGCAAATCATCAATGATTTTCGCAAGTGCTTCTGCATTATCTTTTGATATTGCATGAAGTAATAAAATAGATCCTGGGTGAATCATCGTCATAACATTATTATGCGCATATTGCCATCCTCTTTGCTGATCCACTTTCCAATCCAAAAATGCAAGTGACCAAAATACATTATAGTAGCCCATTTCTTTCGTAAGAGCTAACGTTCTTTCACTAAATACGCCGCGCGGAGGACGTACATATTTCACTTCTTTTTGCCCAGTTACTTTTTTAATTTCTTCCGTTACACTCGTTAATTCTTCACGAAGCTTCTCATCATTTACCGCTGTAAAATCAGGATGACTCCAAGAATGATTTCCAATAATGTGTCCTTCATCCTTCATTCTTAACAATAAATCTTTTTGTGTTTTAATGTAATGCCCCGTTACAAAGAAAGTTGCTGGTACTTTTTTCTCTTTTAATACATCTAAGATTTTCCCTGTGTATCCATTCTCATATCCATTATCAAATGTTAAATAAATATCTTTTTTCTTCGTATCTCCTAAATAAAACCCGCCATTTTTTTGCAGTAAATCCGTATATAACTTTCCTGCATCTGGTACTGTTTCATTTTTAGGACGCGGGATTCCCCAGTTATGTGGAGTATTTGTATAAGCCAATGCCGAAACTGGAACAAGTGCCATCATAATTGAAAAAATGAGACCGATATATAACCATTTATATTTCATAAATAGTCTCCTTTCCATATATAATCGTACCTGTAGTTTCTGTTTACTTACTTACTTTCATGCTGTGCATGTTTTTCTATATATACCAAAAAATGCATCTCGAAAGATTCGAGATGCATTTTTGTTTATTTAAATACCGGCTCTTTAAAGCTCGCTAATTTTTCAAGTGATGTTTTATCAACATCTGCATGTAAACTATTACCATGAGAGTCCATCGTTACAACTGCTTTAAAACCTTCAATGCGTAAATGCCACATTGCTTCTGGAATACCAAATTGTAAGAAATCAACATCTTTCACTTCTTTAATACATTCAGCATAATATTGCGCCGCACCGCCAATTGCGTTTAAGTACACGCCGCCGTGTTCTTCTAAAGCCGCTAATGTTTTCGCACCCATACCGCCTTTTCCAATAACAGCGCGAATACCAAATTTCTTCATAATATCGCCTTGGTACGGTTCTTCACGAATACTTGTCGTTGGACCTGCCGCTTTAATTTGCCAATTGTCATTGTCATCTTTCACAACAACTGGACCACAGTGGTAAATAATTTGTCCATTTAAATCTACTGGACAATCATTATCCATTAAATGCTTATGGATTGCGTCACGACCTGTATACATCATGCCATTAATTATTACAACATCACCAACGCGAAGTCCACGAATTTGCTCTTCTGTAATTGGTGCTTGTAATACAATCTCACGTTGCTCTGTTTTTTCTTGTGCTTCATGCTGAAGTGTATCTTCACCTTCTTGATATAACCAATCCATAATTTCACCTGTTTCAGGATGGATTGTTACACCTAGGCGGCGATATGCCCAGCAATTATACGCCACAGATACGTAGAAGCTAGCCGGCAGGCGGTTATACACGCCAATTTTACAGCCCAGTAAAGTTGTTTCTCCACCAAATCCCATTGTACCAATGCCAAGCTTATTCGCATTTTCTAATACGTACTCTTCAAGTTGTTGTAACTCTGGTACTGGATTGACGTCATCTAATGTACGGAATAATTGATTTTTTGCTAATTCATAACCTGATGTGCGGTCTCCCCCGATACCAACACCAATTACACCAGCACTACATCCTTGACCTTGTGCTTGGTATACTGCATGAAGAAGGCATTTACGAATTCCTTCTAAATCACGGCCAGCTCGTCCAAGTCCTTCTAGTTCACACGGTAAGCTATATTGAATATTTTTATTCTCACAGCCACCACCTTTTAGGATTAAACGTGCATCAATATAATCTTTTTCCCATTGTTCAAACTTAATAACCGGTGTACCTGGTCCTAAATTATTTCCACTATTGTCTCCAAAAAGAGAGTCAACAGAATTTGGACGAAGTTTACCATCTTTTGTCGCCCGCTCAAGCGCATTATAGATAGCTTCCTTCAACTTTAATTGGTTCACACCAACTGGTGTATAAATTTTAAACGTTGGCATCCCTGTATCTTGGCAAATCGGTGAGATGTTATCATCAGCCATTTTAATATTATTTGTAATTGTGCCAAGTGCCATCGCAGAACGAGTCCCTGCATTTTCTCGCTCTTTCGCTTGTTGAATCGCACGACGAACATCTTTCGGTAAGTTCGTTGACGTTTCAACAATTAGTTGATACATGCTTTCTTGAAGCTTTTCCATTGTTACTTCCCCCTCAATTGTGAACGCTACCAAAACGTTATGAGCTGAAAATTCCATTGTTATGCTCTTTAGCTTTTTATTTGTTTCACGCTATTAAAGCATAAATGAAATTTTTCACAACTTGATTATACCTCTTTTTCTATCGTCCTTCTATTATCCGCACAGAAAAAGGCTACCAAATTGGAATTGGCAGCCTTTTTAATATATTATTCGTCTTTTTTAAATTGCTCACATTTTAATTCTAATTCATCTAACATTGCAAGAAGACGATCTACATCTTCTAATTCTACTTCTTCAGGTTCAATTGTATCAATTACTTCAATGAACATATTTAAACGCTCTTTTAAATATACTAATTGTGTATCTTTATCTTGAATTGCTTTTCCCATGAAGGCACTCTCCTTTTAATTCGAGTTGCTTTTATTATACCGCAAAAATGATTGCTATGGGCATGAAATTTCATCAATTTTGTCACAGTCATCCACTATAATGTAAGCCCTCTCTCTTTTCACGCTAAAAAGTTTCACTTTATAAAAAGCACATATTCTTCTATTATAGAGAATGGACAAATTGTTATTTCAATAGTCAAAGGAGTATTTCATATGACGATATCACAAAAAATGAAGCCGATTACTCCTTCTTACGATCCATGGGAAGCGTATATGGACCTTGAAGAGTACGGCAAACTACTATTAACAAATGTTGAATTTACAACGACGACGTTATGCAATATGCGCTGTGAGCATTGCGCTGTTGGTTACACGTTACAGCCGAAAGACCCAAATCCGCTTCCGATGGATCTTTTATTAAAACGATTAGATGAGATTCCTCATTTACGTTCTTTAAGTATTACTGGCGGAGAACCTATGCTTTCAAAAAAATCCGTCGACAACTATGTAACACCACTCTTAAAATACGCCCATGAACGAGGCGTTCGCACTCAAATCAACTCTAACTTAACTATAGATTTAGCACGTTACGAACAAATTATTCCTTATTTAGACGTGTTGCATATCTCTCATAACTGGGGAACAATTGATGACTTCGTTGAAGGCGGATTTGCAATGATGGAGCGTAAACCTACTTACGAACAACGTGCAAAATTATTCGAAAGAATGATTACAAATAGTAAGGCTCTATCAGATGCAGGTGTACTTGTATCGGCCGAAACAATGTTAAACAAAAGAACTCTACCACATATTGAACATATTCACCGTCAAATCGTCGAAGAGATGGGCTGTAAACGTCATGAAGTTCACCCAATGTATCCAAGTGACTTCGCGAGTAATCTAGAGATTTTAACAAAAGCTGAAATTCGTGATGCTATTGAGCATTTACTAGAAATTCGCGATGAAAATGTATGGATGTTATTTGGAACGTTACCTTTCTATGCTTGTAGCGATGACGAGCGAGACATTGCCACATTTAAAAAATTACAAGAGAGCAAAAATGTCACTGTTCGTAATGATCCAGATGGCCGTTCTCGTTTAAATGTAAATATTTTCGATGGAAATATTATTGTGACGGACTTTGGTGATGTTCCACTTCTAGGAAACATACAAACAAACACATTACAAGAAGCGTATGAAAAATGGAGCGCTTCAAAAACAGCAAAATCATTAAGCTGTCACTGTCCTGCAGTAAAATGTCTTGGACCAAATGTTCTTGTAAAAAACAGCTACTATCCGACAGAAGATTTCTTATCAAAAACAGCAAACATTACATTATAAAAAAACGTCAGCTTATAAGCTGACGTTTTTTCATGTTATTGCGAGTGGGAAGAAGAAATGAATTTAAAATACAAATGATCATGAATTGGAATCGCCGCTCCAATTCCTTGAGAAGTAATATTTTTCACAACAAGTCTTTTTTGATTTCCCTTTAATACAAGATACACTTCTCCAAATGTTACTTTTCCCTTTTCATTTACTGCTGGTGTATAAGCGTATAAATATCCGAGTTGACTCGGACTAATATTATACACACGCTCATGTCCAGTACCATAACCAATAGTTGTTTTAAACGAAAGGGGCAATTGTACTTTTTCAAGCGCTTTGAGAAGCATCATTTTTTTCACATCTGCAGCATCTTTCATATCTGCTGTTAAATCGCCTTCAACCGTCTTTTGTGTTTCTTGCTTATAGCGAAGTGGATATAAACGGTCTCCTCCGCGATTATCATACACATTTCGATTCACTTGTTTATATTCCCAATTAATCGATGTGTCTACTGATTCATAATGTAAAGCCCATTGACCTAAATAAATTTTTGCCCGGTACCCTACTGCAAGCGGCGCATTTGAAATTGTCGTTTCATTAAACATCCGAATTAAGTCTGGATTTTCAATTTTAATATTAGCTGTTTTCAATAGTTCTTGAGCGAACTTACTTGGCTGTAAACGTGGCAAATCTTGCGCATCATTTGGAAATGTATTGTCTTTTGAAATATTTAAAACAGATGAAGGCATTTTTGTTCCTACTGTTGTCTTTGCAAAACTCATGTTAGGAAATAATAAAATAAACGAGACCATAGTTGAAAGACATATGCTGTATACTCGTTTCACCTGTCTGGCTCCTTCCTATGTAAAGGTATATATACTACTTTGTTTATTGTTTTCTCTGAGCACAATTGTTATGCCTATTTTTCATAATAAATAAAAACCAATTCCCATAATGACATACGCCGCTAGTAAAGTGCCGCCTTCAAACCAGTTTGTATCTCCATCATTTGAAATCGCAATCGTTAAGAAAACAGCTGTAATCATAGACACAAGTTCTGGTATGGTAAATACTAAAGGCATCCTTTGCGCGAAGAACATAGATAGCAATACTAATACAGGAGCAACAAACATGGCGATTTGTAATGTAGAGCCTATTGCAATTTCGACTGCAATATTTACTTTATTTTTATAAGCCATAATAATTGCAGACGCATGTTCCGCTGCATTCCCAACAATTGCAACGATAATAACCCCTATAAATAACTCTGACCAGCCAAATGACTTTGCAACAGTTTCAAAAGTATGTACGAGTGCCTCTGACACATAAGCTACCGCCAGTGTTGCTATCGCTAAAATAAGGAGTGCCTTCCCTTTCGACCACTCTGGCTCTTCTTCATGCGCTACTTCGTCACTTTTATGTTGATATACACCACGGTGCGTAACTAACTTAAATAGTAATGCAGCAATGTACATGATAATCATAATAATAGAAACACCTATACTTAATTGATACGTCTTGCCAACGTCCATCTTCATTGAAAAGATCTCTGGAATAACAAAGGCCACGACAACAGCAAATATTAATAAAGCTGAATTATGCCTTGCATCGTAAACGTTAAAGCTTTGCCTTTTATATTTAAGTCCACCTACAAAGAAGGATAGTCCTCCTACTAATAATAAATTTCCAAGTACAGAACCCGTTAAAGAAGCTAACACCACTTCAATTAACCCTGCTTGAAGTGCAAAAATTGAAATGATAAGTTCAACAGCATTACCGAAAGTAGCATTTAATAATCCGCCTATTCTAGGACCAGATACAATTGCTAAACTCTCTGTTGCTCTCCCCATAAAACCAGCTAACGCGATAATCGTAATACAATACACAGCGAACATAATTGTTTCTGGCCAATGAAGTGTTTTTCCAAGTACAGATAGTGGTACACCTATAAGTGCTACTATAAGAAATATTTTATTAAACATGCTTTTCACCCTTCCATCGTATGTATTTCTCCACAATATTATTATTATTCTTCTCCTAACTTGTCCGATTTCATCACAATTACGTTTAAAAAATCGGATTGAAGAAAACAGTATGAAAGATATTTAAATTATCTTGTTTAAACAGACAGAATTATAAATTGTGAAAAGGGGTTAAAATTATGCACTTAAAAGAAAAAATCGCAACTATTATTCAAGGTCAACGTACCGGTGTATTATCTACAGTACGAAATGAGAAACCTCATAGCGCCTTTATGATGTTTTTCCATGAAGATTTTGTACTGTACGTTGCAACAGATCGACAATCAAAAAAGATGACAGATATTGAAAACAATCCTAATGTCCATGTATTACTCGGACGAGAAGGAAAAAAATTAGATGAAGATTATATTGAAGTTGAAGGGTTAGCTTCAATCGAGGAAGACTCGACATTAAAAAACAAGTTTTGGAATAATAGCTTAAAACGTTGGTTACTCGGTCCTGAAGACCCTAATTACGTATTGATAAAAATCAATCCCGACACAATTTATTACATCGATGGTGCCGGTACGACGGAGCCTGAGTTTTTACGACTATAAAATAAAACAAGCCCCCCCTTAGGTGGGCTTGTTTTGTCGAAAAGTTCTTTTGAAAAAAACAATAAAATAGGTGGAACTTTCTAAAGATTCTGTTATATAATAGCAGTAACTTAAATAAACTGTATTAAAACAGATTGAGAGGAGAAATAAAATTGATGAAGAGAGAAGAACGCAAAAACATGATTGAGTTTATTGAAAAGAAAAAAGGGATTGAGCGTGATGAATTACTGTTTATGACAGACGATGAAGTAGAACATATTTATAATGTAACGTACTTTTTATATGAGGAAATTGCAGAGTAGTATAATAATCCCCACCTTATTAAAAATATAAGGTGGGGATTATTTCGTTATTTAGCCCACTATTTGCGGGCAGTCAAACTCCCACCTTAAAATTCAGGTGGAACAAGAAGTTAAGTTGAAGTCGCGCTTCCTATAAACCTCAATTGCTTCAACTTTATACATGAGAATCATTTTCATGTATAATACTGTAAGATTGGAGGAATTTTACTATGAGTTCGTGGCTCTTATTTGCACTATTATCAGCAATTGCTGCTGCCCTTGTATCGATTTTTGGAAAGTTTGGTTTAGACGGAATCGATGCAAACGTTGCAACAACAATTCGATCTATTATTATGGCATTATTTATGATAGGCGTTATTATCATACAAGGTAAATTTCAAAATATCGGCGACGTACTGCTAAATAAAAAAGCACTGCTATTTATCACATTAAGTGGGATTGCAGGTGCTTCGTCATGGCTATTTTATTTTCTTGCCCTCAAAACAGGAAAGGTTTCACAAGTAGCTCCTGTCGATAAATTAAGCGTCGTATTTTCTATCATTCTCGCTATGATTATACTCGGTGAAAAGTTAAACTTTATGACCGGCGTTGGTGTAGTCTTTATTACAGCTGGTGTATTATTTATTGCTTTCAGCTAAAAAAACCGCTATTAGCGGTTTTTCTTTTTCTTTATATAAAACCATACAACACATGTAACAACTGCTGAAATTAATAAAATCCATATTCCATAATGATGTAAACTATACTCAACGAAGCGCCACTTCTCGCCTAACTTCCAGCCAAGCCCAATAAAAACACTTATCCAAATGAGCGCACCACCGTAAGCGTACAAACAAAAACGCCAAAGTGTCAAATTTGATACCCCAGCAAAATATGCTGTTAAATGACGTACTCCCGGTATAAAATAACCAATCATTAAAAGAAATGGCCCATATTTTTCAAATAAAATATGTGTTTTTTCAATGTGATGTTCTTTAATTCTAATTTTCGGCCCATATTTCTTTAAAACAGGGAGCCCAAGTTTTAAACCTAATATGTAGCTTAACGTGATCCCTAACATCGCACCAGCCATCCCACTTAAAAAAGCAGCAGTTCCTGACATAACTCCTTTTGAAACATTATAACCAACAAAGGTCAATAAAAACTCGTCTGGTATCGGTAATCCGACAATCCCACCAGCCAAAGCTATAACAATTCCAAAATAGCCATAATGCGCGATTAACTCGCCAATATGTTGTTCCATTCGGAAGACACATCCTATGCACGATCGTTATTCCACATTGTACCCTTTCTATCTTTAAGGCAAACATGGTATACATATTCACTATACATTGTTTTTATAATGAACTCTACTTCTATTCTTTCCTTTAACAGAGATAAAGTGAAACTTTAATCAGTGGGAGTTTTGTAATTATTAACCTATGCCAATCTTGCTTCTACAGACATCCCGACTCCCACATAACTCACTTACATTCACTAATTTTGAGATTAGATTCTTACTGCCTGCAAATGTCCTGATAAAAAATAAAAATTCATATGCGTGTTTTTTTGTTACAATAAAGGAAAGTTACTTTTCGCAACGGTTTAACTCTCAAGAAAAATGATATATCTATCAAAAACATAGTTTGGTCTATATAATCCAACTTCTACCTATTAAAAGAACATGAACCCTTTTACATACAACATCATTTTTCTAAATTATACAGGGGGGAACGAACATGACCATTGAAAATCAATTTATTCAAAAAGTTTACTATAAAACATTTTTAACAGAAGAAACTTCTACTCCTGCATCGGAAGTACTCGGTGAAGCATATATAAATGAATCTAAAAATGAATTCTCCAACATTTCTAATATTCGATTTGCTCAAGGTGAATTTTATTATCAAAATAAAGATTTTGAAGCAGCTATATTTAAATGGGAAAAAGTTAATAATACTCTTGCACTTTGGGCAACAAAAAATATTGCAGATGCTTATTTTGAACTAGGATTCCTACCAAAGGCAGAAGAAATTTATCAATCTATTCAAACAGAAGATACAACTCTTACGATGGAAGTTTCATTACAACTTCTTTCTCTTTATATCGAACAAGATCGTTTAGGACTTGCTTTTAAGACGATTAGTGAAGCCGTTGCATTCCAACCGGATTACCCAAATATTACTGCAATTGCACGTTCTTTCTATGAAAAACAAGAAGATTGGAACAACGCTATCGAACTAGCTGTTCAAGAAGGTATTCGAACACAATCTTTACACTGGTTTGATACATTAATAAATTACATAAACAAAGGATTTACTAAAAATATTAAGCCTGAATATTTCTATGAGTCTTTAAAAGCTCTATATGCTGTTGATCAAGCTCAATTTAAAGAACTTGTTATTGCTCTTTGGAATAGCTACCAACATGAATCCTTATACCTTCCTTGGATTCAAAGTATTAATCATTTATTCTTGCATATTGAAACAGACAATAATGACGATTGGAATGAAATTTCTACTCGCTATCAAGAAACATACTTTGCATTAATTACCGGAAATCATTTTATGCATGAATTAAACGGACTTGTACCAAATCTATTAACAAATTGGTTCAGTTTAACGAAAGCAAAAGATTCTCTAGTTGTCTCTGCAGCAGTATTAGCATGGAATGAAGTCTCACCTACAACCTTAGAATCATTACTCGTAAAAAGTGCTGGATCCTTACTTTCTAATACATCAGCTGAAGCAGATGTAAATATGGAAATAGTTTCTCATTTATTCGAAACAATCGCTGTATGGGCTGAGAAAAATGATGTAGATTTAAGTCATCAATTTACGCTACTCGTCCATGAACTATGTGATTTAAATGTCACACCACTACTAATAGCTGGAACTAGTGACCATGATAAAACATCATTTGTTAATTCAATATTAGGAGAGAACATCTTAACTGAAACTTTAACAACTCCTATTCTATTTAAAGACGCTAGTCAAACTGAAATAACAGAATTTAACGAGTTAGATATTAGAAATATCTCTAACCTTGATGAATTCCATCAAATAGCGGCTACATCTGCTCAGTCAGAACTTGAGAAAAAATGTATAGAAATTAAGCTACCAAGTAGATTTTTAAGAAAAAATAAGTTTACATTTCTTATTACACCATCCATTCAAGGACAATTGGATAAAAACAATGCATACTTTGAATACTTACAAGCAGCAGATAGCCTTGTTTACGTATTAAATTCTTCTTCACCATTGCATAGTGAAGAAATTGATACGTTAATTTATTTACGTGAACAAGTACCAAACTTACAAATTCACTTCGTATTACACACAAATAATACGACTACTAATGAAAAACTAATTAGTAAACTTAAAGTACATTTTCCAGATGCACAATTCTTCCCATACTCTCCTTCGCAAGAGAGTAGTCAGCAACTTGGAGATGTAACAGAATCTATTCTCTCTAATCTTGCAAAACGCGATATAGAAAAAGAACGTATAGAAAAGCTAATATGGTTTACGCAAAAGACAATTGCTTATCTCATAAATGAACGTGTGGAATTAGAAAATACATTAGTAAAATCCGTACGCTGGAATAAACACATCTCAGTGAAACTTACTGGATTTATTAATAACCTTACTGCTCTTGAAAAAGATAAAATTCGCTCTATTACCGAATCCTATCTTTTAACGAAAGAAGAAATTACACGAGATATACATTCTCAAATTCCTGAATTATTACAGAGCTGCTCTGATCTTGTTCAAGAAGATAGTGATTTCAAACTAGTTCATGAAGAATTAAATGCTGCAATGAATGAACGAGTTCAAAAGCATGTACAACAGGTACTTCTTCCTAAATTTACTGGGTCTATTCAAGAATGGATTGAAACAGCACATAATGAATTTATTCAAGCTCAAGCTTATTTAGATGAAATGAGTGAAACGTTTAATAAATTATATAAAGAAGAACGTATGAAACTTCCTTGCGATTTCAAATTATTAGATGATTGGAATCGAGATGTTGTACGAATGACAAATCGAATTACAGTAACGAACATCAATATTTTATTACGCTTTACACCAACACAGTTTTTCTTAAAAAGTGCCGGAAAATTATTTGGTAATATGCAAAAAAACCAATCTATGCTCGCCAACAAATATAAACAATATATTGAAACAGAAGACTATACAGAAATTGCTCACACAATTTCAAAACAATTCTTCCTTCAATTTGAAGTATTTGAAGGTGCATTAGAACGTGATATCATGATGTTCTTCAAAGATCCACTTAACATATTGAAACAAAATGTAGATGCAGCTCAACTTGAGATACAGGAAGACGAGCAAACATTAGCAACGCTAAGAAGCAATCCAGAAACATATCATGATCCTTTGGCGTTATTTAAACTACAATTGCTACAACATAAATTCGTTTTAAGTACTACAAAGAAACATGAAGATATGTTTGTATCTAACGAATCTCCTACTGTTTAACAAAAAAACCAAGCAAACTAAAATTTGCTTGGTTTTTTACTTTATTATTTTCATATGTTCAAACGGATAATAAATGCCTGCTAACTTTCCTAACACATCTTCTCTATCAATAAAACCTAAACCATTTCTACTATCTTTACTTATTAAGCGATTATCTCCCATAACAAAAATCTTATTTTTAGGAACTGTAATCGGTCCAAAGTCCTCTGTTAAATTCATAAGTTTTTTTTCTGCTTGTTTTTTATTACTATCCAAATACTCTTCATCTTTCACTTCAGAATTTACATATAATTGATCATTTCTCATCTCAATTATATCTCCAGATAATCCAATCACTCTTTTGACATAAAAATTATCTGTTTTCACAACAATAATATCTTCTCTCCCATAGCTTTCAAATTGTTTTGCTAACTTATTAACAATTACCTTATCTCCATCTTGCAACGTTGGCCTCATAGATGCTCCTTTTACAGTCGTAGGGAAAAACACAAAAATTTTCGCCAAAAACACCAATAAACATGCAATTGCAATAGTTCCAAAGAATTCACGCCAACGTTTTTTCTTTTGCATCATTTCACCATCTCATCATCTTTTTACTTTTATTATAAATAATACAACCGATATTTTTCTACAAAATTCTGAATTATAAAATTATAATATTAGAAATTTAAAAATGGTAATACTGATCAAATTAAACAAGCAAAAAAGATACTCTCAAAATAGTCTATTCACTATTTTGAGAGTATCTTTTTATAATCCCACATATACAATACACATTTGAGCAGCTACATATGTAAACCAAATCCAAAGTGGCTCATACTTCAATTTACGCCCTCCGATATCTGTCACGCCAATAATAAAATCAGAAATCACAAACAGTAAACCACCAAACGCTGGTATCCACCATATTCCTGTATTTTCATAATATAAGGCGAATGCAAAGCAAGCCATTCCTCCAACCCACAATCCGTAAATTAGAGCTCCTATCGTAAACAATTTATCCTGTTTATCATTTCGGATAAAGAAGAACCATCCTACAATTAGAAAGAGCCCATATACGAGTAAGCCAATCCAAAAACCATTCCACGAAATTCCTGTTTGCAAAAATGCTTTTACATAAAAACAATGAGCAAGAGCGAAAGTAACCATCCCACCAATTAACCTGTGACCAATTGGAATCAGCCCAGCCATAAACAAATCTCCCACAGTCGATAAAGTCATACCAAGTGCAACCCACGTACTATACTCTACAGATGGATCTTGTAACCATATCCAAATTGCACTACCTGTTAAAGAAAAACTAAGAATAAGACGGATTGCTAAAGGTAACGGCATATTATCTTTCGTTCTTTTTGTCTGCCGCATTGCATAAATTGCACCAATTAAAAAAAGAAGTATTTGCCCAATTAACACCACGTAAAGTAGATTCATAATATGTTCTCCTCAATAAATGCTTTTTGTATCTTTTTTCGTTACACTTAGTCTATTATCCTTTTTCTATAAAAAAAGAAGAACAGTACTGTTCTTCCATTGTAATCGCTTTTCTGCTTTCTATGCTACTTGTTTTTCTTTCTCTATTTTTTGCTTAGCTGGCGTCCGATTTACCACAATAATTCCCGCGGCTACACATGCTAAACCGAGTAACACAAATGAATGAATTGCTTCACCTAAAATCATGCTCGATAATAACACACCAAATACGGGTATAAAGAACATATACATAGATACTTTTCCAACCTTATTGTACTTCATAATTGTATTCCAAATGCAAAAACCAGCTGCAGATAAGAAAGATAAATAAATCAGCATAAGTAGTGCATGTAGACTAAATGTAAATGGCATTACTCCAACTTGTAAAGCCCCTATACATAATAATCCTATAGAACCAAACATCATTTGGTATGCCGTCATATAGCCAACATCTAACGTTTTACTACCTTCTTTCGCTAATATGTTTCCATATGAATACAGCATTGCTGCACTAAGAAGTAATAAGCTTCCGATTCCAAAATGAAATGATAAGCTACCATCACTCGGCATATTTACTAAAACGACGCCACAAAAGCCAATCGATACGCCAATTATTTTTCTCATATTGAGGGCATCATCTTTATATAAAAAATGGGCGAGTAAAATTTGAAAGAATGATGATGTCCCTGAAATGATAGCTCCTTCAATTCCCGAACTATAACTCATTCCAATATAAAAACAGATATATTGAAGAAACGTTTGGAATAAACCAATTTGTATTAACTGTTTCCCCGTTCCTTTTTTGAAGCTCATATCTTTTCCTAACACTTTAAAGAATAATAAGAGCATGAATCCAGATAAAAAGAAACGATAACCGGCAAATAATATTTGCTCTCCAACTTCTTGTGGTTGAATTCCAAGTTCAACATAACTTAATTTAATAAAAGGAAATGCGCTTCCCCATAAAAAAGTTGCTACTATTGCAGCAATAAATACGCCAATCGGATGGGTAAAAAATTTCTCTGTCTTCACTTGTTGTCTTCCTTTCCGACCTTTTTATGAACAATATTCATATATACCAAAGGAATTGCGAAAACACAAGTTTTCCGTTTATACTTGAAACAAAACCGTACCATCTCATAAAAACATATGATATACTATAGAATAATTACAACATAAGAACGATTAAAAACAGATTCAACAGAAATGCTGCTATCCATTATGGATGGCAGCTTTCGTCGTTTTATAGGGGTTTCGATTTTGATTATTTTTCTCAATAAGAATTCGGAAGGAGCGAGTAGTAATGAACTCAGAAGTAAAAACGTTACACGCAAAAGAAACAATTTCTCATCCCTCTTTATGGGACACATTAAAAAAACATTATGAACTTGTATTTGCAGTAGCATCTGGTATTTTTATTTTAGTTGGTTGGTTATTTACAAAGAACGATGCAATGAATGTAGGTATTACTTGCTATATCCTTGCTTATATAGTTGGTGGATATGCAAAAGCAAAAGAAGGAATTGAAGATACGATTGAAGAAAAAGAGCTAAATGTTGAAATGCTAATGCTCTTTGCAGCTATTGGTGCTGCAATTATTGGCTACTGGGCAGAAGGGGCTATTTTAATCTTCATCTTTGCACTCAGCGGTGCTATGGAATCTTATACGTTAAGTAAGAGCCAAAAAGAAATTTCCGCTCTTCTTGACTTACAGCCTGAAGAAGCATTACGTATTTCCACCGGAACTGAGGAACGTGTTCCGGTTGGAGAGTTACAAATTAACGACATTATTTTAATTAAACCCGGTGAACGTGTTCCTGCTGACGGTACGATTCATAACGGTGAAACAAATATCGATGAGGCAGCAATCACAGGAGAACCTATTCCAAATGAGAAAAGACATGGCGATGAAGTATTTGCCGGTACTGTAAATTTACGTGGTGCTATCGAAGTTAAAATTACGAAGCCGAGCGATCAAACATTATTCCAAAAGATTATCCGTCTCGTCCAAAGTGCACAAAGTGAAAAATCACCATCACAACTATTCATTGAAAAGTTTGAAGGAACATACGTAAAAGGTGTACTACTCGTTGTTGCGCTTATGATGTTCGTTCCTCATTTCTTACTTGACTGGAGCTGGAATGAAACGTTTTATCGCGCTATGATCTTACTTGTAGTCGCATCTCCTTGTGCGCTCGTAGCTGCCATTACACCAGCTACGTTATCAGCCATTTCTAACGGAGCGAGAAACGGTATTCTCTTTAAAGGCGGTATACATTTAGAACGCCTTGCTTCTGTGAAAGCAATCGCGTTTGATAAAACAGGAACATTAACAGAAGGTAAACCTACCGTAACAGATGTATATGTTCGAGAAAATATAACAGAAAAAGAAGTACTTTATATTACAGCATCAATTGAAAGTCACTCTACACATCCTTTAGCTGAATCCATTGTTAAATATGCACAACATGCGTACGACATTACTTTAAAAAAACCAGAAAAGGTTGAAGATGTAACTGGTTTTGGTCTAAAAGGAATATTGGAAAACAACGCTTATAAAATAGGTAAAGCTGATTTTATCGGTGAAGAAACAAAGACATTTCATAATGGTATTTCTGCCTCACTTGAAAAAGAAGGTAAAACTGTCGTTTATATTAGTGATGAGGGAGGCATTCTTGGACTTATCGCTTTAAAAGATACGCTTCGCCAAGAAACAATAGCTGCTATTCGTGATTTACAAAGCATTGGTGTCGAAGCAATTATGATTACTGGAGATAATGAAGAAACGGCAAAAGCAATTGCCTCTGAAAGTAATATAAAGGAATATTATGCATCATGCTTACCAGAAACAAAAGTTGAAACGATTAAAAAGTTAAAAGAAAAATACGGTACAGTAGCAATGGTTGGAGACGGTATAAATGATGCACCTGCCCTAGCTACTGCTAGCATTGGTGTCGCAATGGGGGAAGGAACAGATGTAGCTTTAGAAACTGCAGATGTTGTACTGATGAAGAACGAACTATCTCGCCTTTCCCAAGCAATTCGTTTATCAAAACGAATGAACCGTATTGTGAAGCAAAACGTAATCTTTTCGCTAGCCGTTATTGCCATGCTAATTTGTTCAAACTTCTTGCAATTTTTAGCTCTTCCATTCGGTGTTATTGGCCATGAAGGAAGTACGATTCTTGTCATTTTGAATGGCTTACGATTACTAAAAGGAAGCAAATAAAACGGGTCCCTCATAGAGGACCCGTTTTTTTAGTGATAGCTATTATGACCGTTCGCACTGCTACTCGTTTTATGCTTTGGATGCGAACTGCTCTTTTGTTTATTATTACTTTTATTATTATGGTTCTTTTTATTATTACTCATGAAATATCCCCCCTGTTCCTTTTTATTATGGAACAAGAACTCATTATTCATTACGGGAATTATTGTCACCGGTTCTATAATGGTGGAGTAAACCATTAATTTCACCGCCAAGTAAAATTACCCATCCAGTTAAATAAAACCATAACATTAAAATAATGATACCACCGAGACCACCATATGTATTGGCGTAATTCGCAAACTTATCTACATAATAAGCAAATGAGTAAGACACCACAATCCATCCTACAGTAGCAAATAACGCCCCTGAAATAACTTCTCTTCTTTTTAACTTTCGATCTGGTGCAAATGTATATAAGAAACTAAACAAAGCAAATAGTACGAAGAAACTCGCTACTAATCGTGTAATGCTCCATACGAAAGAAAAACTATCTGATAAACCGAGTGCTTTAAACACTGCTGCTCCAATAACTTGTCCGAATACCGGAACAATTAAAGCAAAGACAATCATAAAAATAATAGCTAATGTAAACACAATTGATAACGCTCTTGTTGTAATAAAAGAACGTGTTTCCTTTACGTCATAAGCGCGGTTAAAAGCATTCATAACCGCATTAACACCATTTGAGGCAAACCATAACATGGATAATAAACCAAATGATAATAAACCACCATTTTGCTGGTTTACAGCTTTATCTACATTTACCTCAATTAAGTTCATTGCATCATCTGGTACATAAACCTCTAATAAACTAAGCACATCCTCTGTTTGAATGGGAATAAATCCAAGAAGCGTAATTAAGAAAACGAGCCCAGGAAAAATTGCAAGCAAGAAGAAATAAGCGAGCTGTGCTGCCAAGCCCGCTACATCATCGCGCATCGTCCGGTCATATAAATCTTTACCAAACGAATAAGTACGATTTCTTCTCACCTTTTCTAAAATTTTTCTCATATATGTTTAAACGCTTTTCTTCTCTTCTTTATCTTGCTTTAACTCAATGTACGCTTCAGTTTTTTTTTCCACTGCATTTGAGTCTTTTATAAATAATTCACGCGCTTCTTTCATACCACCATCTTCAGCAACTACTGGCTCTTCTTCTGCTTTCAGCTCATCTACCTTTGGAGATACAGCTTGAATTTCAATCGTTTCTGGCTTTTCTTCTGGCTCAACTTTTTTCTTACTAAAAATTTCTTTCGTTTCTTTTAACGTCTCTACAACAGATGGCGTTAATTTTTTAATTTCTGCTACTTTCGCTTTTACCACATTGAAATCAGCAAGTTCGCGTCCTTTATCTGTAACAGTTTGCACTTTTTCTTTGATCTTTGCATTTTCACCAATTTCAATCATCTTTGTTTTTGCTTTTTCTGCTGTATTTTTTACTTTTTCACGGTTTTCTTTCTTTAACATGGATACCGCTACACCTGCAGCTACACCAATCGCAATGTTTCGAGCAATATTATTTTTCTTTGCAATATTATTTTTCTTTGCCATATTCCTTCACCCTTTCATTTCTTATGTTAGAAAGTATTTCTTTCTAAGCTTCCTCATATTCCTTGTTCATTTCGAATGAAAGCTAATAGCTTTGCACACCCTTCTGTTACAAGGTCATATACTTCTTGGAAATTCCCTGTATAGTAAGGGTCAGGAACGTCTGTCCAGCCACCGTCTGGAACAAAATCGGACAGCCTACCAATATAGCCTCCAGTTTTACCTAAACTTTTTAAATCTGCTATATTCTTGTTGTCCATGGCAATAATATAATCAAACTTTGTTAAGTCTTCTTTTTCTACTTGCCTTGCTTTAATTCCTTCAAAAGTGACTGCATTTTCTTTTAAAATTTTTTGTGTTCCTTTATGTGGCGGATGGCCAACATGCCAATCTCCAGTTCCTGCAGAATCAATGACAATTTTCTCTTCAAGTCCCTCTTTTACGACAAGATTTCGAAAAATCGCTTCTGCCATCGGAGAACGGCAAATGTTCCCAAGACAAACAAACAATACTTGAACCATGTTTTTGTTTCTTCCCTTCTTGGTGCATTTCTTCATATATACTTATAGTATAAACAACCAATTATGAAATATAAAGGAAATCCCTACTAATTTAATAGGATTGAAAAGATCCATTAACGAAAATGATAAAAAATGTTAAGATAGCCTTATGTTATTTTAAAGGGGGACACTTCGGTGGATTTATCCGTAAAGTCAGAAGAAAACGTTGAATACATGGTCGAAGCTATTAAAGAAAAATTACGTATGGTTAATGCTGGAGCGATGAGAGCTGCTAGTTTTAACGAAGAAATGTACGAAGATTTACGTGATATTTATGATCATGTTATGAAACGTGAAACATTCAGCATTAGTGAAATGCAAGCTATTACAGAAGAATTAGGTACATTAATTAAAAAGTAAAAAAGCCTCTCTTATATGAGGCTCTTTTTTATTTCCAACAAATTCATGACAACTCTTCTCTTTCCCTCAACCAACTGTAAAATATTGTACAATAGAAGTAGAACCTCACCTTAGATTTTTTCTCCATACATACTACTCACAAATAATAGCAACACTACCATTGCTAACTGTTTTTACTGGAGGTGCTTACTTATGAGCAATTGGTACAGTAAGACGAAAGATCAAACATTGATTGACCTAGAAACAAACGAACAACACGGTTTAACAGATGAGATTGTAAGTGAACGTTTAAAGCAATACGGTTCTAATGAATTAGCTACAAAACAAAAACGCACTTTATGGCAGCGTATTTTCGCCCAAATTAATGACGTCCTCGTATATGTCCTTATTATTGCTGCCCTTATTTCTGCCTTTGTAGGTGAATGGGCGGATGCCAGTATTATCGCGCTTGTTGTAGTTTTAAATGCTGTTATCGGTGTTGTCCAAGAATCGAAAGCAGAACAAGCTTTAGAGGCATTGAAAAAGATGGCAACACCTAAAGCTATCGTCAAGAGAAATGATGAACTAAAAGAAATTCCATCTGAGCACGTCGTTCCAGGGGATATCGTTATGCTCGACGCCGGACGATATATCCCATGCGATTTACGCCTTATTGAAACCGCAAATTTAAAAGTTGAAGAATCTGCTCTAACTGGTGAATCTGTCCCTGTTGATAAAGATGCAATCTACCACCCTTCCATGCAAAGTGATGAGCAAGTACCACTCGGCGATCAAAAAAACATGGCATTTATGTCCACTCTTGTAACATACGGAAGAGGCGTCGGTGTTGCTGTTGAAACTGGAATGAACTCACAAATTGGTAAGATTGCTACCCTTTTACATGAAGCAGACGATGATATGACACCACTTCAAAAAAGCTTAGCACAAGTCGGAAAATATTTAGGCTTTGTCGCTGTAGCTATTTGTATCGTTATGTTCCTCATCGGTTTTTTACAAGGCCGGGATACGTTAGAAATGTTTATGACTGCTATTAGTTTAGCCGTTGCAGCTATTCCAGAAGGCTTGCCAGCTATTGTTTCCATCGTTCTTGCAATTGGTGTGCAACGTATGATTAAACAAAACGTTATCATTCGGAAACTACCAGCTGTTGAAGCCCTCGGTTCTGTCACAATTATTTGTTCAGATAAAACAGGTACGTTAACGCAAAATAAAATGACCGTTACTCACTTTTATAGTGATAACACATACGATCGCTTAGAAAGTTTAAATGTAAATAATGATGCGCAACGTCTATTGTTAGAAAATATGGTGCTATGTAATGATGCTTCTTACACTAACGAATCACAAACGGGAGACCCGACTGAAATTGCACTTCTCGTTGCTGGAACCACTTTTAACATGCAAAAAGATCATTTAGAAAAAATACATGAACGTGTTAACGAAGTACCTTTCGATTCAGATCGTAAAATGATGTCAACCGTACATACATACGATGAAAGCTACTATAGCATGACGAAAGGCGCTATTGATAAGCTCTTACCTCGATGTACCCATATTTTTAAAAACGGCAAAATCGAGATTTTAACTGATTCTGATAAAAATCAAATATTAGAAGCTGCCGGAGCAATGTCTCAAGAAGCTTTAAGAGTACTTTCATTCGCATTTAAACAATACAATTCAAACGATGTGGATATAAATCATCTTGAAGAAAATCTTATCTTTATTGGTCTTGTCGGTATGATTGATCCACCACGAACTGAAGTGAAAGATTCAATTACAGAATGTAAAAAAGCCGGTATTCGCACAGTTATGATTACTGGTGACCATAAAGATACAGCCTTTGCAATTGCCAAAGAACTTGGCATTGCTGAAGAAATATCGGAAATTATGATTGGAACTGAATTAGATAACATTTCTGATACAGAACTAGCTAGCAAAATTAATCATTTAAATGTATTCGCTAGAGTCTCTCCAGAGCATAAAGTGAAAATTGTAAAGGCATTACGCGCGAAAGGAAATATCGTTTCTATGACTGGTGATGGCGTCAATGATGCACCATCTTTAAAGCAAGCCGATGTCGGCGTAGCGATGGGCATTACAGGAACAGACGTTGCAAAAGGGGCAGCGGATGTTGTGTTAACAGATGATAATTTTTCATCTATCGTGAAAGCTGTTGAAGAAGGTAGAAATATTTATCGCAACATAAAAAAATCAATTCTCTTCCTACTCTCTTGTAACTTCGGAGAAATTATCGCTTTATTTTTAGCAATTTTACTCGGCTGGGCAACACCACTACGACCTATTCATATTTTATGGGTGAATTTAATTACAGATACACTGCCTGCATTATCACTTGGGGTTGATCCTGAAGATCCAGATGTGATGAAGGAAAAACCACGACATGCAAAAGAAAGCTTATTTAGTGGCAGCGTTCCTTTCCTAATTTTCAATGGAGTTATCATTGGACTTTTAACGCTAATAGCTTTTATCGCCGGAGCAAAATTCTATACTGGAGATACAAATTTATTCCCTCTTTTCCCAGAGCGAATTGATGACGATGCTCTATTACACGCTCAAACGATGGCATTTGTCGTCCTTAGTTTTTCTCAGCTCGTTCATTCATTTAACTTGCGTTCAAGAACGAAATCAATTTTTTCAATTGGGATCTTTACAAATAAATATTTAGTTTTCTCCCTTCTTATCGGTGTTCTTATGCAAGTTTGTATCATCTCCATCCCGCCCCTTGCAAATATATTCGGTGTACATGCATTAACGATGCGAGATTGGGGATTTGTTCTCTTATTGAGTATCATTCCACTTATTGTGAATGAGATTATTAAATTAGTGAAGAGAAACTAAAAGGCAATGAGGAATATTCCTCATTGCCTTTTCATTTATCCTTGTAATTCTTTTTTGATATTCTCCGTTAATGTAGCCATACGCTTGCGGCTTTCTTCACGCTCACGTTTATTTTGTTCTTCAATTTGTTGTGTTTCTTGCATACCTCTTGAAATAATGTTCCAAGTTTCCTCAAGCGTTTCCATCTTAATACTAGAAGAACCTGATAATCTCGCTACTTCTACACTTTGCGTTGCGATATTTTGTGCATTTTTCTTAAGTAATTCATTTGTACGGCGATCAAGTTCAGCCATAGAATCTGCAACAAGCTTTTGACGTTTCGCATTTACTGCTTGAATAATACCATTTTTAAAGATAGGAATCGTTGTAATAAATGCTGTATTGATTTTACCAATTAATTTATTATTACCACGTTGAATCATGCGAATTTGCGGCGCTGTAAGTAGCGCAACCATACGCGCTTTTTCTAAATCATCAATACGTTGCTCTAAAATTTCAACCGAGTTTTTAAGCGACTCTAATTCAATACCTGCTAATTGATCATTATTACGCACGCGCTCTTCATACATCGGAACTAATTCTGTATTTAAACGCTCTAATAGCATTTCTCCTGCTACTACGTACTTCTCTAAGTCTAAATAATATTTTAAGTTTTGCTCATACAAGCCATCTAACGTTCCAATTGATTTTTTCATCTCATCTTGGTACTTCGTAATTTCCACATAAACCTTATCAATTTCGCGGCCCATCGTTTGATATTTACTAAAGATTTGTTCTATCATTTTATCCGCTTTTTTGAACATGCGCGAGAAGAAACCACTTTTTTCTTCTGCAAAGTCTTTACTATCAAATCTGTCCATAATTTTACCAAGTTGCTTTAACAATTCACCAGAATCTTCTATCTTTGATAATGACATTGTATGTAAAATTTGATCAGCAAAACGTGAAATTTCCATAGAAGGTTCTTTTCCAAGTTCAATTAATTCCAATTGATCTTTAATATCTACTGCGTTATAAATACGTTGCACATCTGCATCTTGTCTAAGTTGCAAGCGAACATCTTGTGCGGTTTGCTCATTCAATTCAGTTTTCGAATCTAGTACGACTGGGTTATTCATATGGTATTCTCCCTTTCCTTATAAAAATGGACGAAATAGTCCTTTTATTGTTTGTGATAAATTTTTATAGGCTGATGAACCATGAAACTCAAGATCGAAATTAACTTCTTCAAGCCAATGGGAATCAAATGCTCCCGCTTCAACATATGGTTCAATATCGTTTCTGCCCGTGGGATTGAAATGGAATACATCTACTCCAATTTGATTTAAAAATAGTAATAAAACAGCGTCAGAACGAGTTAATTCTCCGCTCTTCTCATTATTAAATATAACAATTTTCGGTACATCTTGTGAATAATCAAATTTCTCAAGCTGTTCTAAAATATTGGGTGGTATTTGAGAAAGTTGTGCGAAAACATATAGCGCTACATCTTGTTTCGTCTCTTTCGCAATTGGTTTGCACATTTCACTTTCGCACGTATGGATAATCGCCTCTGCAATCCCATGTTGTAAACCTTCCGGTAAACGCTTATGCGGCCACCAATGGCTATTCATAATTAGATCAGGATGTAATTTTCCAGCTCGGTCCAATGCATCTCGATAATGATATTGGAAGTTTGCTTTTTGCTCTTTCGTAAACGGGAATGTATTAATTAATAAACTGTTATCAAATGATGTAACAGCCTTTAATCGTTGAAAATATTCTTTATCATTCTTTGAAACGCCTGATATTTTCGCAAATAAAGAAGGAATATAAATATGTTTATTTTCAACAAAGAATGTTGGACGTACAAATGCCTTTTCTTTCGTAATTAAAAAGAGTTCATCATATGTCGTTTTTAACGTACGTGCTACAGGTGTATACGAACGGAATTGCCACGGTTTATATAATAGTGAATTATCGTGGTGAAGTACTTGTTCAATTTCTTTCGAAGCTTGATACGCTACTGTTGCAACACGCTCGCGGCGGCGATCAGGGAATGGTTCAAGAGAAATGCGACCCGGATGGGGCACAATAAAAGTTCTTCCCTCTTCATCAATATTTTCAAATCCATCTTTTCCTTCGGGGTGATAATAAAGCACATCACAACCGAGCATAATAAGAAAATATAAGAAATATATACGGCTTTCCTGTGCATCACCATACCAAACGATACGTGGCATCTGTTTCTTATAATTAATCGTAGAGAACCACTTCGCTACGTAATTTTCGCTTAGTTTAATTATGTCGATTAAGAAACGACGGAAGCCTTCTGTCTTTAACGACTGATTATGTTGTTTCTCATATAATTTCAATAGTGAAATAAACGTCGTATGTATGTAATGCTGTAAATCAGGATTGTCTACTTTCGGTAAAAGTTGTTTCCCAGATAAGTGTGCAACTAACCTATTTACTGTCAGACCATTTGGTGCTTCTTGATGTAATCCGAACACTTCTTGAATATGACGAAGCTTTTCCGAATCAATCACTTTGTTTAAATTTTGTTCGTGTAAAACTTCGATTCCTTTCGCTTCACTATAATCAAACAGTTCATTAAAATATTCATCTACATCATTAGGAACGCCAAGGATTCGACATGCTATATAACTAAATTTCATCTCATTCTCTGTCAGTTCATATTGTGGACGTTTTTCTAAAAGCGTTTCAAATTGCTTTAAATCTGATTCATCTTTTAATGCATATGGTTGAAGTGTAAAACGTGAAAACACAACAGTTCACCTCCAAAAACATTTACGTTTTTTCTAAGTCCTTCTTCTATTATAAACTATTTTTGGTTATAAAAAATGGGCGCTCACAAAACGAGCAAACCCATTTCAATTATTTATTGTCTTCTTTAGTAGCTGCAACTTCTCCTTTAGCTTGTCCAGAATTCTTCATGTAGTGAATTATAAATGTTGCTCCAAATGCTACAACTAAAATAATAAAGAATAGTGTATGACTAATCTCAATCTCGATTAAAGACAGTAACATTTTCGATGCAATAATTAAGATTAAAATGTATGCTGTCGTTTCAAGCTCTGGAATACGCTCTAACAATTTCAAGAATACACCGGCAATACCACGCATCATTAAAATACCTAGCATTCCGCCTAATAATAAAATCCAAACTTCATTAGATACACCAAATGCAGCAAGTACACTATCTACAGAGAATGCGATATCCATTAATTCGACCATTGCAACTGTTCCCCAGAAGACACCGAACATTCTGAAGAAAATACTGTTTTGGTTCATACCATGAGCTTCCTCTTCTTCACCTGCACCTTTACGCTTATCAATAAAGTATTTTACTGATAACCAAGCAAGGTAAAGTGCACCAAGAAGTTTTACCCACCATAATTTAATTAAGAACATTCCAATTCCAATTGCAATAAAGCGGAATATATAAGCTCCAATAAGTCCATAGAATAATGCTTTTTTACGTTTTTCTTCCGGAAGGTGTTTTACCATTACCGCTAACACAAGTGCGTTATCAGCAGATAACAACCCTTCAAGTACAACAAGTGTACCTATTAATCCCCAAGATACTGGATCTTGCAACACTTTAATCCACATGTCCAAGTCGAAAAACTGAGCATACGTATCAAGGATTCCTTGCAAAATACTCATCTTACCTTTATCCCCTATTCTTTGCTAGATTTATAGAAAGGTCAAAAAAAGGAAACGAATATCGTTTCCTTTCTATGCATCCAAGCCATACGCTCTTACAAGCGCACCTAAACCACCTTGGAATCCACTTCCTACTGCATTAAACTTCCACTGTCCATTATGACGGTATAATTCACAAAAGACAACTGCTGTTTCGATGGAGAAATCTTCCCCTAAATCAAAACGAAGAACTTCTTCATTCGTCTCTTCATTCGCTAAACGAACAAACGCATTTCCAACTTGCCCAAAGTTTTGACTACGGCCTTCTGCATCATAAATCGTAACTGTAATAGCAATTTTATGAACATCTGCTGGAACCTTCTTCAAATCTACAACAAGTTGCTCATCGTCGCCTTCGCCTTCGCCTGTACGGTTATCTCCTGTATGTAAAACAGATCCACAAGGAGACTGTAAATTATTATAGAAAATAAAATCAGTTTCCTTCGTACATTTTCCGTTTGCATCTAATAAAAAGGCAGATGCATCTAAATCGAAATCTGATCCACCGTCATAAGATTTAATATCCCATCCAAGACCAATTACTGCTTTTGTTAAACCAGGGCTTGTCTTACCTAAATCGATTTTCTGTCCTTTTTGTAATTGAATAACCATCTATATTCACCTCTATATTTTTATCTTTAAAAATATATCCATCGGTATACACGCATTTCACCGATGGATAT
The DNA here is from genome assembly GCF_003217275.1 of Bacillus sp. 196mf. Classification (NCBI taxonomy): domain Bacteria; kingdom Bacillati; phylum Bacillota; class Bacilli; order Caryophanales; family Bacillaceae; genus Bacillus; species Bacillus sp. 196mf. The sequence continues at coordinate 52,208 of NZ_QJTG01000016.1, read as the reverse complement.
ATAAATCAAATCTATTACTCTACATCTAAACCAAAATTATTACATAGAGACGCTAACCCACCTTGGAATCCACTTCCGATTGCATTGAATTTCCAGTCACCTGCATGACGATATAATTCCCCTACTACTACGGCTGTTTCAATAGAGAAATCTTCTCCTAAATCGTAACGAATTAATTCTGCATTCTTTTCTTCATCTAAAATACGTACGAAAGAGTTAGAAACTTGTCCAAAGTTTTGGCTGCGTCCTTCTCCATCGTAAATCGTGATTGTGAAGCAAATACGTTCGATATGTGCAGGTACATTTTTCAAATCTACTTTAATCGATTCGTCATCGCCTTCACCTTCGCCAGTTCGGTTATCTCCTAAATGCTCTACAGCACCATTCGCACCTTTTGGGTTATTATAGAAGACGAAATCCTCTGCACCTGAAACTTTACCGTTAGCACCTACTAAGAAAATACTAACATCTAAATCGAAATCGTTTTGTCCATCATAACGATTCGTATCCCAACCAAGTCCTACAAGAACTTTTGAAAGACCTGGATTCGTTTTTGTTAAGTCTACCTTTTGTCCTTTTTTCAATGAAATTGATGCCATATACAATTCCTCCTCGGTTATTTTATTGATAACGTGATACAATCTCACTTAAGTTTTTATCTTGTGTTCCTTCTCCAACTGCTGAAAACTTCCATTCACTTCCGTGACGATACATTTCACCTGCAATTAGAGTCGTTTTGCCAGCATAATTATCCGATAAATTATAGCGTGCTAATTCTTCACCAGTTTGCGGGTTTTGAATACGAATATATGCATTACGAATCATCCCGAAATCTTGACGACGATTTACACAGTCATAAATATTTACAACGAATACTAAACGATTAATACGGCTCGGAACTTTATGTAATTCTACGAAAATTGTTTCGTCATCACCAGCGCCTTCGCCTGTTAAATTATCTCCTGAATGAATAATACTACCACAAGTAGAAAGTTTATTTCCGAAGTAAACTAAATCATTTTTGTTTAAAAAACGATCTCCTTCTAACATAACAACAGATGCATCACAATCTACATTTGGTTTACTTCCAAATAATGAAGACAGAAATCCACCTGATTGCCCAATTGGATCCCAGCCTAAGCCAACCTGTAGTTTTGCTACTTTTGGTTGTCCTTTCGTTAAATCGATCTTTTGACCTTTTTCTAAAATAATAGGCATGAAGTTTCTCCCTTTCTACAAAGCATTTTCCAAATCGGAAAATATTGTATTCTTCTCTTATATTGTAGCATTATTTACCTAGCGATAAAAAGGATAAATTCTCAGTTATATGAAAACATTCATATAATTTACTTATGATGATGTAAGAAGTGGTAAATAGCACCAATCATTCCTGCACAATTACCGTTTTGTGCAAGTTCAATCTCACAATTATTATAAATCTCTTGATTTAAGTATTTACTGACCTCCTCTTTTACTTCTTTTAAAAACTCATTTCCTCTATCGGTAATTCCTCCACCAATAATAATCGTTTCTGGATTAAAAATATAAGCAAGATTACTAATTCCGATCGCCAAATGTTTAAAGAAGATCCCAACTGCTTGAGCAACTTCCCAATCTCCTTTATCATACAACTCGAAAATTTTTTTCCCATTCCACTCGCCTTTGCCTTTATATTTTCTTACAAGCCGAATTAATCCTGAAATCGAAGCAACCTCTTCAAACGTTTTTCCTTCTATTAACATATTCCCCCATTCACCAGCACTAAATGAATGTCCTCGGTACAATTCTCCATCTATAAAAATTGCTCCTCCAATTCCTGTTCCAAGGGTGAGCATAATAAAGTTCTCTTTCTCTCTTCCACTACCATTCCACTTTTCTCCAAACGCTGCACAATTCACATCATTGTCAATCGATACTGGAACTTTTAATATCTCTTGCAATCTATCAATAATAGGAATAGTACTATATCCCGGAATATGATCCGCACCTCCCGTCACAATTCCTTTATTAATATCAACAATTCCCGTAGTGCTAATACCAATTCCTGTAATAGTATGTTCATTCATTATTTTTTTGGATACATATATAAGTTTTTGAATAATTTGTTCTCCGCCTAAATGAATTTCTGTTGCAACTGTTTTACGCTTTAATACTCTCCCTACTTCTGAAACAATGCCATACTTAATTTGCGTACCGCCAATATCAAACGCTATGTACTCTTTCATCTACTGCCACTTCCTCTACCGTTATGAATGTAAATTCCCCGCCTCTACTATTTGTAGGAAATCTACATTAACTCTTTTCTGCTTTGACAAATACACCACCTTTTTCTATATATAGTTTTTTTTGCATAAAACTCTTTTTCCTAAGAAATATTACAAAGGGATGTATTTTAGATGGAATATTAATTTCTTAGGAGGAAAACCATGACGAAAATCTTCATTTTAGCATCAACACTCTCTTTATCTTTTTTTAGCGGTTTAAATATCGGTAATGCTGCAACTGAGAACTTCCAACCATTAACAAACGCTATTGTACAAAATAGCGATCATTTTGCCGAAGGAAATTTAAAGGATAATAATAAACCTCCAGGAAATAACGGTTCTCAGGACGAAAGTGGTTCTGGCGGCAATGGTTCCGGCGGTAACGGTTCTGGTGGCAGTGGCTCTGGTGACAATGGTTCCGGCGGTAACGGTTCTGGTGG
>NZ_QJTG01000016.1:0-49204 GCF_003217275.1 Bacillus sp. 196mf | reverse complement strand
TCTGGCGGCAATGGTTCCGGCAGTAACGGTTCTGGTGGCAGTGGTGACAATGGTTCCGGTGGTAACGGTTCTGGTGGCAGTGGCTCTCACGGCGGTAATGGCTCTCACGGCGGCAATCGTGTTAAAGGTGATAGCAGTTCTCAAGGGGGTAATGGCTCTCAAGGTGGCAATCGTGTGAAAGGCGATAGCAATTCTCAGAAGGGCAACGGTTCTCAAGGGGATAATGTAAAAGATAATACAAAAAAACAAGGTGATAAATTACCTAATACTGCAACGCATTACCCTATATCTATTTTAATGGGTCTTTCAACATTCCTAATTGGTATGTTACTGTTTATTCGTCGTAAAAACGTAAAATAAGAACAACATCCTTCCATCTAAAGAATACATGAAATACTGTATAAAACCAAAAAGGGCTTTGGATTGCATTTTATTATGCAGCCCAAAGTCCTTTTTATCCCCTATCAAAAGAGTATTAATATGCTTTTCCCCAATACACCATTTGTTTAGCTTCTTTACCACAAAAAATACATTCTTCAGCTAAATGCTCTTGCTCAAAAGGCATACAACGTGAAGATACTCCCACCTCTTCTTTTAGTTTCTCTTCACAAGCCAATTCCCCGCACCACATCGCTTTAATAAAGCCTTGCTTTTCGTCAGCTACTTTTTTCATCTCTTCGAAATTTGTCACAGCATACGTATTCTCATCGCGAAATGCTTTTGCTTTATTAAATAAAGCAATATGAATTTCTTCAAGTAATGCTGGAATACGTTCTTCTAATTGATCCATTGGTACAAACTCTTTTTCCTTCGTATCTCTTCTTACAAGTACAACTTGATTCTTTTCAATATCTTTAGGGCCAACTTCTAATCGAATTGGAATACCCTTCATTTCATACTCATTAAATTTCCAACCAGGCGTTTTATTACTAGCATCTATTTTTACTCGTGCAACCTTTTGAATATGTCCTTGTAACTCTGTTGCTTTTGCTAAAACTCCTTCTTTATGCTGAGCAATTGGTACAATAACAACTTGCACTGGAGCGACTTTTGGTGGCATTACAAGTCCATTATTATCGCTATGAACCATTATTAGCCCGCCTATCATTCTTGTTGATACACCCCAAGATGTTTGGTGCACATATTGCCATTTACCGTTACGATCTAAAAACTTAATATCAAATGCTTCTGAGAAATTCGTCCCAAAGTTATGAGATGTTCCTGTTTGAAGCGCTTTTCCATCATGCATTAAACTTTCAATTGTATAAGTTGCCTTTGCTCCAGCAAACTTCTCTTTTTCTGTTTTTTGTCCTTTAATAACTGGTATCGCTAAATAATCCTCACAGAAAGAAGCATATAAGTTTAAAATATTTAATGTTTCAGCCTGCGATTCTTCTGCCGTTTCATGGATTGTATGACCCTCTTGCCATAAAAATTCAGTCGTACGAAGGAATGGTCTAGTTGTCTTCTCCCAACGAACTACTGAACACCACTGATTATATAACTTTGGCAAATCATTATAGGATTGCACAATTTTTGAAAAGTGCTCACAGAATAAAGTTTCAGATGTAGGACGTACACAAAGTCTTTCCGCTAACTTTTCATCCCCGCCATGTGTAACCCATGCTACTTCAGGAGCAAATCCTTCAACATGATCCTTCTCTTTTTGCAATAAACTCTCTGGGATAAACATTGGCATATATACATTTTCATGGCCAGTTTCTTTTAACTTCTCATCCATCACCTTCTGCATATTCTCCCATAAGGCATAACCATACGGACGTAAAATCATGCACCCTTTTACACTTGAATAATCAACAAGTTCGGCTTTTTTTACAATATCGGTATACCACTGCGCAAAGTCCTCTTCCATCTTCGTAATGGCTTGCACTTGTTCTTTTGCCATAGTCAGTCTTCCTCCTTCTAGAAAATACAAAAAAGCCCGCGTCCCTAAATAGGGACCGAGCTTTGCCGGCGTTACCACCCTGATTCATGCACAAAAATTGCGCATGCTCTCTTTTTGATAACGGGAAATTCCCGCTGCATATGCAGAACTCAAAGGCAGGTTCCATATTGCCTTTTTAAGAATCTTTCAGCCTGGCGGATTCTCTCTCTGCTAAAAAGGTTGAATATGTACTAGTCCTTTTTCATCGTTATAACGAAATAAATTTGTTGATTAGCATAATACAAATTCTTTTTTAAAACAATAGCTAATTTTCTTATTATTATATATTCTTTTCATTTTTTACAGTTTTATACGTAGCTTTTTCGAGAGATTTTTACAAGTTGATGTGCAATCATACCAATAAGTGTACCTAGTAGAACGAAGAAACCAATAAATCCATATCCCATTCCTTCCCACCCACCAATAACCATCATGGTAACAGGAAATGATGCTAAGCAAAGAAGTATTACAATCAGTGCAAATATAATATCAAACTGTTTGTCTGGAAAACGTTTCTTTAGTAAATATGAAATAGCAAATACAAGGAGAATTGTGATGCCACCAATGATGTAAAATATACCGAATCCATCTAACCAGTCCATACTATTCCCTCCGTCCATAGATTCCCTTATACTTATTATATGTTTAATTTTTCTGAAAATAAACAATAAATTTTATTCAGAAACATATTTTTATTACTAGGTATTAATAGTAATATATAAGAATAGGTTTTATATAATTAGGAGGATTACTTTATGGATAAAGCATTAACGAATCGTGTCATTATTTTATCATTCGACTGTTTATCAGCTTTAGATTTTCCTATACTACAAAAACTACCTCATTTCCAATCTCTAATAAAAAAGGGCACGGTTGTCGAAAAAGTAGAACCAATTTATCCTTCTGTAACATATCCAAGCCACTCAACAATCGTAACCGGTAATTACCCTAACAAGCACGGTGTTGTTAGTAATACGTTACTTCAACCAGGACGTGAATCACCTGATTGGCATTGGTACCGAAAATCGATAAAAGGAACAACATTGTATGATGAAGCGCGTAAAGCAAATTTAACGACAGCTGCCCTTCTATGGCCTGTTACTGGGAGAGCAAACATTGATTACAATTTACCAGAAATTTTCCCCAATAGACCTTGGCAAAATCAAGTGTTAGTTTCCTTATTTAGCGGTAGCCCACTATACCAATTAGATTTAAATCTTCGTTTCGGCCATATAAGAAATGGTTTATCACAACCAGAGCTGGATGATTTCGTCCTCGCCTCTGCTGTACACACCATTCAGACGAAAAAGCCTAATGTTATGTTCGTACATTTCACTGATTTAGACACGCAAAGACATTATCATGGCTTTGAATCTAACGAAACAATAGCTGCAATTCATAGACATGATGAGCGGCTCGGGAAAATTATTCAAACTTTAAAAGACAGTGACCTATACGAAGAGAGTACAATTATCGCTCTTGGTGACCATAGCGCTTTAAGTGAAAACAAAGCGATTCAATTAAATGTGCTATTCCAACAAAAAGGCCTCGTATCTATAAATAAAAAAGGGCTATTAGTAGATTGGAAGGCCTATTGTCAAAGTTGCGACGGGTCTGCCTATGTATATGTGAAAGACAAAAATGATACGGATACAATTCGAGAAGTACAACTACTCCTTGAAGAACTGCTGCAAAATAAACAGAATGGAATTGAATTTATACTTCATGATGAAGCTGCGAAAGACTGCGGTGCAGATGGTAATTGTTTATTTATGTTAGAAGCGCAAGAGGGGTATTATTTCACTGAAAACTATACAGGAGATTTTATAAAAGAAATTACTGAAAAAGATGTTACTCCTAGTAAAAAATATACATTTGGTACGCATGGATACTCTCCAACAAAACCTAACTATGAAACAATTTTTATCGCTGCTGGAAAAGGAATAAAAACCGGCGTTACCGTCCCGTATATGAGACTTATTGATGAAGGTCCAACTATCGCTAGACTACTCGGTTTACACTTAGGCGAAACAGACGGATCAATTGTAGAGGATTTACTCCAATTGTAAAGAACTGTGTATATATGTAAAAGTTCTGTAAAAATCATCACTGTTTCTCTTTTTATAATTTTTATTTTTGTACACTGTTAGTAGAACAAATTTAAGGGGGAACACTATATGAAAAAAATGTCCAGACAAGAAAAAAGCTGGATATTATACGATTGGGCGAACTCGGTATATTCGCTCGTCATTACAACTGCATTATTTCCAATTTACTTTAAAGCAGCTGCAAAAGAAGCCGGGCTATCTGGTGCAACTTCAACAGCATATTGGGGATATGCAAACTCGTTCGCTACACTTTTAATTTCTATACTTGCTCCTATTCTCGGCACAGTTGCTGATTATAAAGGATTTAAAAAACGATTTTTCACATTCTTCTTTGGACTTGGTATCGTATTTACAAGTATGTTAGCAGTCGTTCCAACATCTCAGTGGTACTTATTATTAGGATGCTATATGCTCGCCTTAGTTGGTTTTGCTGGAGCCAACATTTTCTATGATGCATTTTTAGTAGATGTCACTTCTGAAGATAGAATGGATCGAATTTCTACAAGAGGTTTCGCTTTAGGCTATATTGGGAGTACTATTCCTTTTATCGGTTGTATCGCTCTTATTATTCTTGCTCAAAAAGGAACTATCCCTTTATCAGTTGGCATTGCTAGTCAAATTTCATTCGCGATAACTGCTCTTTGGTGGGGGTTATTTACAATTCCAATGCTTAAAAACGTAGAGCAAACACACTATATTGAGCGTCATCCAAGACCTATTAAAATGAGCTTCAAACGTCTTGCTGATACTTTTAAAAATATTAAAGAATATAAAACTGTATTTATGTTTCTAATTGCTTACTTTTTCTATATTGACGGAGTCGATACAATTATTACTATGTCTACAGCTTACGGAACCGACCTCGGTATCAGTGCAACGAATCTATTAATCATATTATTTGTAACACAAATTGTCGCTTGTCCATTTGCGTTACTATACGGAAAACTATCTGAAACATTTACTGGTAAAAAAATGTTATATGTCGGTATCATTATTTATATCATTATTTGCACATATGCTTATTTCTTAAAAACGACACTTGATTTTTGGATTTTAGCAATGTTAGTTGCTACATCTCAAGGTGGTATTCAAGCACTAAGTCGTTCATACTTTGCAAAACTAGTACCAAAAGAATCTGCTAATGAATTCTTCGGATTTTATAATATATTTGGGAAGTTTGCCGCAATTATGGGTCCGGTATTAGTCGGTGTTACAACGCAATTAACAGGAAAAACAAACGCTGGTGTTCTTAGTATTATTGTTCTGTTTATTATCGGAGGATTCTTACTAACTAGAGTTCCAGAAAATAATACATCCGTTACACCACCTAGTCCAAAGACTAAAACGCTCTAAAAAAAGATCCTCTTCTCATAAGAAGAGGATCTTTTTTATTTTTAAAGGTGCGCCTTATAATGAACGACTCTACTGCTTGTACAAAAATAATTTATCAACAGTTGTTCCTAATACTTCAGCTAAGCGGAATGCTAACGCTAAACTTGGATCATATTTATTATTCTCAATTGCATTTATCGTTTGTCTAGAAACCTTACATTTATCAGCTAATGCGCCTTGTGAAATATTATTTTCAGTGCGTAATTCATAGATTTGATTTTTCACACCATTGCTCCTAACCTGTAAAATCGTTTTTACAACATCAGTATATAATTGGCTCATATAGTTGTCAAAAGTTCCTCAAAGAAAAAGGGAGCAATATTGCTCCCTTACAATAGTTATTTTGAAGCTAATGAATTTGTTAGTGCCTCTTTATTAGCGATATCTTCTTTCTTTATTTGCATACGTAGAACTGGCCCTATCGCTAATAAAATAAGTGCCATTGCTATACAAAACACAGTAACTAGCGAAGTTAGTTCCTTTAATCCTCCAGCTAATGAAGTTCCAATTAGCATTGCCCCCATAAACAGTGGTAAAATCGTCCCATTTACTCTTCCAACCATATTTTCTGGTACAAGTTGAATCATAAGCGTACCGACAACAATATTAACACAAGCTAAACAAATACCTGTTCCAAATCTCATGAAACTAGTAATCCAAAATGATGTAGATAGCCCTTCTACTAAAAACGAAATCGCTAATATACCCATACCGAATACAAACATCTTTTTCGGATTCACTTTTGAAGCGAAAACTGCAGCAACAATACCACCAAGTAACATACCTATTCCATCAGCTGCCGCTAAATATTGAACAGCTTCTTTTTCCATGCCTAAACGTTCAATTACAAGGAATACTTCTAATGGATTCGTTAATCCAACAGCTAAACCCATAATTGTAAAAGTAATCGTAATCATACGTAAATTTTTCGTATGAAGAACATACTTCCAACCTTCTTTTATATCATTTTTTAATGAATCTCTCGCCACTTGCTCTTTTTCAACCCATTTTGGTAAAAATGAAAGGGCGATAGCAGATAACAAAAATAAAATGATTAAGCTATATAGTGACGTAAATAAACCAAGTTGTGTATACACAAGCGATCCTACCACTGGCCCAAAAATTAGAAATAATGACTGTAATGTTTGGTTAAATGCAATCGCATTTGCTACCTGTTCTTCTTTTACATAGCGCTTAAATATACGCGAAGATGAGGGCTGAGAAAACTGACCTACAATCGCGGAAATGAGTGTTGCAAAAAATATAGCCTGCCAATAATCCAGCTTTAACAACAGGACAATTCCTATAATAGACAGTACACTCAACACATCTCCAGCGACCATTGTTCTTTTCGGATTCCAACGATCTGCTAATGCACCACCAATGAACGAGAAAATAAAGATAGGTGCATACTCCATGACAGATAATAGAGACACTGAAACTGGATCATTATTTGTCCGCTCCATTATGAAATATAAAAGAGCCATATTTCTGATCCAAATTGCAAATTGTTGTAAAATATCAGATGCCATAACGAGCATAAATGCTCGGTTTTTAAATAAAGCTTTCACTTTCATTCCCCTTCCATAAACCGACCGTTCGGTCTAATTTGTTTTGTAAGAAAAGCAACTGACTTATTATTCAGCTGCCATTCCTTTTAACAATACATCTATTGCCTTTTTATAAATACGTTTCAGCTCTTTATAATCTAACTCGTAGTAAAGTACTCCAAGCCCTGATAATAATCCGTTCACAATATACATAAGATCACGAGCATTATCTTCACGGAACTCTCCAGACTGTATACCTGCTTCAATTAATTTCTCAAACATAACATATGATTCTCTAGTTAAAGCTAACAGTTCATCCAGAATCTCTTTACTTACAACTTGGCTCATAGAGAATTCCTCTATTGCATTTGAAATTGGTTGCTGTATGTCCTCTACATGATATTCCGCGAGACCATATAGTTTTTCAGTACTAGTACTATACAACTTCTCTTTTTCATTCCATTTTTCAACCCAATCATACGTATGCTGTTTCACTACAAATAAAAATAATTCTTCTTTACTTTTAAAGTGATAATAAATGCTTCCTTTACTTCGCTCTGTAATTTCACAAATCTCTTCCATAGATGTAGCTGCATAGCCCTTCTGTGAAAATAGACTTTCTGCTTTATATGCAATTTCTTTCTTTATCTCTTCTGCGCTTCTTCTCATATTCACACCTCTTTAAACCGACCGTTCAGTCTAATAATAACAAATCAAAAACCTCTATCGCAAGAGGATATATTCCTTATTTAAGAAAACGTACTTTCAAACCAAGTTCGAATCATATGTATCGTTCCAAATTTAAATGCTAATTTAACAAGAAATACGCCTCCCGCAGCTAATAAAAATAACACTACTTTCCCCTTATTTTTCACTTTCGGTTCCCTTTTCATTTCCATTCCCCTTAGTATATTAAAAATATTAATCAAACGTTTGTTTAACTGTGTTTATGCAATATGTAAGCCAACTAATCAAACGTTTGTTTAAAAAGAAATACGCCTATATAAGGCGCATTTTCATCAATCACCACCGCCACCGCAGCTTCCTCCGCTATCTCCGCCAAAAGACCCTCCACAATCATGTGAGCCACCATCATGCGAGCTATCATTATCAGATCCAGCAAAGAAAAATAATGGTGATGAGCTGTTAGATGAATTATGAATGTTATTTTGTTTTGTAAGATTTACCTTCTTTTTGTTCGATCGAACTGCTGTTACGATTATTCCAACTACAACAAATAATAGTATGACAATAATAAATTCCATATAAAAGCCTCCCTTATTCCTCGAATAATTGAATGGTTCTCTCTAGATTTTCAATTGAAATGAAGCGCGATTCCCGAAGGATCTCTTTTCCATTATAAAATAATAAAATTGTCGGTCCTGTAAATACGGCATATCGCCCCGCAATCTCTTGCATGTCTTGTAGTAATATCTCTATTTTCTCTAAGTAATCATAATTCTCTAATACGCAATTTACTTTTCTTAGCATAACATCACAAACACCACAATTTTCCGTTTTAATAAACAGAAGTACCAATTGTTGTTCTTCGATATAGGTCGCTAATTCTTCTATCGTTTTAAATGTAGTCATCTTATCCCTCTTAGCGTAGTTTACGAAATACTTTGTCTTGATACATACGAAAAGCTGAACTATCTTTAATCTTTCTCTTTTCCATTACCTGCTGAAAACGAAGCGTTTTTACTGTTAACTCTTCTCTTAATTTCTTTCTCTCTTCTTCATCATAACAGCAAGCAATTAGATCCTCTATTTTTAATATATCTTTTTGTAGTTCCATCTCTGGTGGAATCATTCCCGCATTTTTTAAAATTTTATAACTCATTCTAAGTTCTGGAGGTACCATTTAAAGATCTTCTAATTGTAGTGGTTTTCCTTTTCCCGGAAGATAATCAAGATCACCATTCCGTATCGCTTGTCGAATTTTTTCTTCAGCAATGTTCAAAAACACATCCACACCGTTCCCTCCTTTACATATTTTTACTATTATTTTACATGATATTTCCTTATCTTTCTACGTCTTTAATAATTGGCTCCATACAATTTTTTCTCAAATTTATTTATAATGAGCTATTTCCTCCCATACCGACCTTTCGTTTTCATATATAGTTTGTATTCAAGCCTTTTTGTATTGAGAAAGTCTTTTACAACTGAATAAAGCGTTTACACTAAATCTTACATTTGTTACGATTTAATCACCCCCAGCTCCCTTGTATAGACTTCGTGATGTCTGATCATTTTATCTAGACGTTTCATACGTCTAGATTCATTTTGATTTATTGGCGTATGCCTTTAAATATATCTTTTATTTTGAAAGGAGAAATGGCTATGAGGTCTCAAAAATTCACACTGCTATTACTATCTTTACTACTTTTCTTACCTCTTTTTCTCACAAATTTTATTACTCCAAATCTCGCATTAGCAGATTCACCAAAGCAAAGTCAAAAAATTGTTGGGTACTTTCCTTCGTGGGGCGTTTACGGACGTAATTATCAAGTTGCTGACATTGATGCATCAAAACTTACTCACCTTAACTATGCTTTCGCGGATATTTGTTGGAATGGAAAACATGGAAATCCTTCTACCCATCCTGATAATCCAAATAAACAAACGTGGAACTGTAAAGAATCTGGTGTACCATTGCAAAATAAAGAGGTTCCTAATGGTACTCTCGTACTCGGTGAACCATGGGCTGATGTTACCAAATCGTATCCTGGCTCAGGTACAACTTGGGAAGATTGTGATAAATATGCCCGTTGCGGAAATTTCGGAGAACTAAAACGATTAAAAGCTAAATATCCTCACTTAAAAACAATTATTTCCGTTGGTGGCTGGACTTGGTCTAACCGCTTTTCTGATATGGCCGCTGATGAAAAAACAAGAAAAGTATTTGCTGAATCTACAGTAGCTTTTCTTCGCGCATATGGGTTTGATGGCGTAGATTTAGACTGGGAATATCCGGGCGTTGAAACGATTCCTGGTGGTAGTTATCGTCCTGAAGATAAACAAAATTTCACTCTCCTTCTTCAAGACGTCCGAAATGCTTTGAATAAAGCAGGTGCTGAAGATGGCAAACAATATTTACTAACAATCGCGTCAGGTGCAAGCCAACGCTACGCTGATCATACAGAGCTAAAGAAAATTTCTCAAATACTCGATTGGATTAATATTATGACATACGATTTCCACGGTGGATGGGAAGCTACTTCTAATCATAATGCAGCTCTATACAAGGATCCAAATGACCCAGCAGCAAATACGAATTTTTACGTAGATGGTGCTATAAATGTTTATACAAATGAAGGTGTTCCAGTGGATAAACTAGTATTAGGCGTACCTTTTTACGGACGTGGCTGGAAAAGTTGTGGAAAAGAAAATAACGGACAATATCAACCTTGCAAACCAGGTAGTGATGGGAAACTTGCTTCTAAAGGTACTTGGGATGATTATTCTACCGGTGACACAGGTGTGTATGATTACGGTGATTTAGCAGCCAATTACGTTAATAAAAATGGTTTTGTACGCTACTGGAATGACACAGCTAAAGTACCTTACTTATATAATGCGACTACAGGCACATTTATTAGCTACGATGACAATGAATCTATGAAATATAAAACAGACTATATAAAGACGAAGGGTTTAAGTGGAGCAATGTTTTGGGAACTAAGCGGGGATTGCCGTACAAGTCCAAAATATAGTTGTAGTGGTCCAAAATTACTTGATACGCTAGTAAAAGAATTACTTGGTGGACCTATTAGTCAAAAAGATACTGAGCCACCAACAAATGTTAAAAATATTGTAGTTACGAATAAAAATTCAAGCTCAGTTCAATTAAGTTGGACTGCATCCACTGATAACGTAGGCGTTACTGAATACGAAATTACTGCCGGAGAAGAAAAATGGAGTGCAACAACAAATAGCATTACAATTAAAAACTTAAAACCTAATACGGAATACACATTTTCAGTAATTGCCAAAGATGCTGCTGGAAATAAATCACAACCTACCGCTCTTACTGTCAAAACGGATGAAGCTAATACGACACCTCCTGATGGAAATGGCACTGCTACATTTTCAGTCACTTCGAATTGGGGCAGCGGTTATAACTTCTCGATTATAATCAAAAATAATGGAACGACTCCTATTAAAAATTGGAAATTAGAATTTGATTATAGCGGCAATTTAACACAAGTTTGGGATTCTAAAATTAGTAGTAAAACAAATAATCATTATGTAATTACGAACGCAGGATGGAATGGCGAAATTCCTCCTGGTGGATCTATTACAATTGGTGGTGCAGGAACGGGTAATCCTGCCGAACTTTTAAATGCCGTCATTAGCGAAAACTAGACGTAATATCCATTAATTATTTCACTAAAGTTTGAATTTAGGTTCGAGCAAGACTTCCTAAATTCAAACTTTTAATTTTATGAAAAATCAAAAATATCACAATAACCTATTATGATTATATTTAGTTTCTAATATGAAGTTTATATGAAGTTCATTTGAATTTTACATGAATTTCCTTTAATTTCTATTGTCTTCCTATAATATCCACATTATCCTTTACATATAGGAATTATTTTCATTCCGTTTTGAACTATCTATATATATATAAAGAAAGATAGTCACCTGTTAGGGAAAGGCTTTCGTATTATTATAAATATAACAAAAGAAAAAGCACGCTTATAAGCGCACCATAAGAGTGCTTCTTCATACAATTCTCATGTAAGAGTTCTCGAAAATCATGTTAATCACAAAGAAAAGGCATTAGCTCATAAAAGCTAATGCCTTTTCTTTATTCATATTGTTCAGCATTCCAATCTTCTATATTCCATACTTTTGTTATCCACGATTCATAGAAAGAAGGTTCATGTGAGACAATTAAAATCGTTCCTTTGTATTGTTGTAACGCTTCCTGTAAAGCCATCTTAGTTTCTACATCCAAATGATTAGTCGGTTCGTCTAAAATTAAAACATTGCTTTTCGTTACGATAAGTTCACATAAACGCACTTTCGTTTGCTCTCCACCGCTTAATAAACGAATAGGTTTTAATACGTGTTCTTCTTTTAATCCACACTTCGCTAATGCTTGGCGCGCTTCTTTCTTTGTCATATCTGGTCGTTGTGCCCAAACTTTCTCTAACGGTGTTATTTCTGAAGCAAACTCTTCCTGTGCAAAATAAGCAGGATTTACTCGGTCCCCAACAAAAATCGAACCGCTTAGCGGCTTTATTTGACCTAATAACGTTTTTAATATTGTCGTTTTTCCAATACCATTCTGACCAACAATAGCTATCTTTTCTCCTTTTTTCACTTGTAAATTCAAGTCTGGAAATAACGGCTCACTATAACCCACTCTTAGTTTCTCAGCCTGTAATATACGACTTACTGGTTCATTATAAACAGTAAAAGCAAAACAGGACTGAGGTACATTATTTACCTTTTCAACCCTTCGCATTTTCTCCAATACTTTCTCTCGACTTTTTGCCTGTTTTGCTTTTCGAATTTTATTTTTTTGAATAAATGTTTCTAACTGAGCAATTTCTTTTTGTTGTTTCACATACGCCGATTGTAATTGTTTCCTTTGCACTTGATAACTTTGTAAAAACTTTTCATAATCCCCTACATATCGCTTAACTTTTCGTTCTTCTAGATGGTAAATGACATTCGTAATATTGTTCAAAAACACTTCGTCATGCGAAATGATAATATAAGCTTTTTCATACAACTTCAAGTACGATTGCAACCATTCTATATGTGCTGTATCTAAATAGTTCGTTGGTTCATCTAGCAATAAAACATCAGCTTTTTCTAGAAGAAGCTTTCCTAGTAATAACTTTGTCCGCTGTCCTCCACTTAACTTTGAAACATCCTTTTCCAATCCTATTTCAAACAGCCCTAAACCAATTGCTACTTCTTCAATTTCTGTATGAATTTGATAGAAATTAGAGTTTTCCAATATAGTTTGTAACTCTCCATACCTTACTAACAATTTTTCTACTTCTACTGCCTCAGTCATCTCTTTTGCAATTTTTAACATTTCGTATTCAATTGCATACAAGTTAGAAAATGCACTTTGCAAGTATCCTTCAATTGTTATCCCTTCTTGTAAATCTATATGCTGCTGCAAAAATCCAACCTTCACATGTGGAAACCATTCAATGTTCCCATCATCATGTATAAGTTCTCCTGTTAAAATTCTTAGCAGTGTTGATTTTCCAATCCCATTTTTCCCTACTAACCCAACATGCTCCCCCTTTAATAATCGAAAGCACGCATTATATAAGATGGTTTTCTCACCATACGAATGACTTAAATTTTCTACTGTTAATATACTCATTTTTTTCTCTCCTTTACTTATCGTCCATAAGCTAAATAGAGAGACCAACAGTATGAAGCCTTATTTAATTATGCATATAAAAATGGGTAAGGTGAATACACCTTACCCATTACATATTATCGTAAAAAAGGATTAAGGTTCTTTACCTGCTGTCTTCAATTTAGCTTAATCTTAAAAAATGGGCAGACTTCTCCCATATCAAGCTAAAACCATTTGAAGAACAGTTGATAAAGTCATTTTATCCTTTCACTCCTTTAACATTTGTTATATTAAGAGTATAAACTACTCTGTTATATTCTATTCTCTATTTTCCCTTTTGTTCCTTCTCCATCTTTTCATATTCTAAAAAAAGCCTCTTAACAGTAATTATACTAAAAACTGTTAAAAGGCTTTTTCTATTTTTTCATATAAGGAGCTAACACACTTAAAATCTCTTCTTTATCCTTTTTTAATTCGAGTGATGTTAACATATCCATCGTTCTCGGTCTAGGTAATTTCACTTGTACCTCGCCAACAATTGACGCTGGTCTTTGAGATAAAATAAATACGCGATCTGAAAGCAAGATTGCCTCATCTAAGTCATGTGTCACCATAACGATTGTTTGCTTCTCTTGATGCCAAGAGTTTAAAAGCCAGCTATGTACTTCCATTTTTGTAAATGCATCTAACTTTCCAAAAGGCTCATCAAGCAGCATAATTGGCTTTTCACATAAATATGTGCGCAGAAAACTAATTCTTTGACGCATACCACCAGACAATTCATCTGGATAATGGTCTGCATATTCATCTAGTTCGAACTGCTTTAATGCTTCCATTCCTTCTGTCAGCCTTTGTTTTTTCGGCTTTCCTTCAATTTCTAACGGAAGAACGATATTTTGCAAAGCTGATCGCCACGGTAGTAATAAATCTTGTTGTGGCATATAACTAACAACATCTTGCTCTTGTACTTGCTTATCTTTATACATTACGTTCCCGCTTGTTGGTTTTTCAACATTTGCAATCATGTTTAATAATGTGCTTTTCCCACAACCACTCGGTCCTACAAAAGAAACAAACTCTCCCTCTTGTATAGAGGCACTAATATTCTCTAATACATTCTTTCCGTCGAAAGATTTCACTATATTTTTTATTTGTAATCCGCTCATTTTTCACTTGGAAGGAATTCATTTGTAAAAGCATCTTTTACATCGATTTTCTTTTTAATAACTTTGTTGTCATATAAGAAATTCATGTAATTCGTCCAAATTTCTTCCTTCTGTACTCCCCATGCTTTCGCATCATCTTGATACTTCGTACTTAACCATTTCTGGCTTTCTTGAACTAAATCTTTATTTACATCTGGAACAGCTTTAATTAGAATATCAGCAGCTTCTTTCGGTTCCTTAATTGCAAAATTATAACCTTCTGTTGTTGCACTCATAAACTTTTTCACAAAGTCTTTATCTTGCTTCGTATGTTTTTCACTCGTAATAATAACAGGACTATAGAAATCAAGCGCTGGATCTAAGTCTTTCACCATAATCGTATTTAACTCTTTTCCTTGGCGCTTCGCTTCAATACCATCCCAACCGTAATAAATCCATTCGAAATCTGCATCACGGCCGATTGATTTAAAGAAATCTGTTTGTCCTAAGATGATTTTTTCAACTTTATTAAAATCAGCTTGATGCTTATCCATAATCGTCTTTAATGTCGCTTCTTCCGCTGGTCCTCCCCAGCCGCCATAACGTTTACTTTCAAAATCTTTCGGTGACGTCATATTATCTTTCTTAAGCGATGCAAACGCTGAAGTGTTATGCTGAATAATCGCTCCTACAGATACAACAGGAATTCCTTCCACACGAGCTAATGTTACATTTTCTTGTGCGCTTATTGCGAAGTCTGCTTTTCCTGATGCTATCATTTGCTCTGCTGTTACATTGTCACCTGGTTGAATAATTTCTACATCTAATCCTTGCTTTTTGTAATAATCTTTCGTTTGCGCTACATACAAGCCAGTATGATTCGTATTTGGAAACCAATCTAATACTACTTTTACTTTTTGATCTTTACTTGCACTTTCTTCTTTCTTCGCCGGATTACATCCAGCCACACCTACCGCTACTAAGGCAGCTAACATAACTTTCAAACCTTTTTTCATTTTCTGCCGTCCTTTCTATATATCCATGGTGCTGTTATTCTTGCCATAAACTCTACGATAAAATACAGGCATAATGTCACTATAACGATGATTGCTGCAACACCAAATACTCGGGCAGTCAAAAAGGATTTTGTAGCCCTCGTAAGCATAACGCCTAATCCTTCACTTGCACCGAGCCATTCTCCGATAATTGCCCCCATTACGCTATATGTAACTGCAATTTTTAAACCGGAGAAAAAGTATGGAAGCACTGCTGGAAATTTTACTTTCTGGTAAACTTGCCATTTTGTCGCCTTCATTGTTTGTAACAGCTTCAACATGTTTTTATCTACTGTTTGAAAACCTTCTAAAATACTAAGCGCAATTGGGAAGAAACAAACGAGTATTACGACCATTACTTTCGGCAACATCCCATATCCAAACCAAATAATAAATAGCGGTGCAAGTACAACAATTGGAATTGTTTGCGAAATAACGAGCAATGGATTTATTAAAATACGAAATAACGGTATAACGTCCATAATAATTGCGATGCTCGTCCCCAATAAAATTGCAAAGAATAGTCCAATTATAACTTCCTGCAGTGTTTGCATCGTATTTGGTAATAGTAAATCTTTCATCCCAATTAATTCTTGAACAATGGCAGAAGGCTTTGGTAAAATCCACGGTTCGATTTTAAATAATGAAACAGATCCTTCCCATATCGCAATGAGAAGGATAAGCCAAATAGTTGTAATAAGTTTAGATTGCTTCTGGTTTTGCATATTCATCACGGTACTTCCAAACCTTTTCATCTATCGTTACACCAGTGCTTGGACGATAATGGATTTTAATAGAAGTAATCACTTCTTCTGCTCCAGCATCGACGCAAGCTTGTTGCGCACGTTTAACGACATCAAGAAGTACATCTAATTCTCCTTCCAAAGTTGTTTCCATTGCCCCTACTTCATAACGAACTCCCGATTGTTGCACAACTTCAATTGCTTTATCGACAACAGAATATACATCTTTCGTTTTCGCTTGTGGTACTACTGAAAATGACATTGTAACTTGTTGTGACATAATAAAATCCCCCTTATAAAATTAGATTTCAAAAATAAGAAAAGGCTTTCCTACTGCGTAGGAAAGCCTTGTATGCAAGTTATTATAGAATAACATATGCTACATCACTTTAAGTAACTCCCTACGCTGGCATTATCCAGATCAGGTTGAGGGTCGATGTTTACTTACATCCTCTCAGCCAATTGGCTCCCCGGTCCTTAATTCGTTTTCATTGTAGCATGATTTATTTTATTGAACAAACAAAAGCATGCATAATCATTTCATTATTTTTGGAAAATATCCAACTTTTTCACCATGAGCTAATAACTGCTGTATAAATTCTTTATTGATTGCTGGTACTATCAATTCTTTTTTCTTAATCCATTCATTCGTTCTACGCGTACCCATTACAATTTCAGATTGCTGCGCTCCATCTCCTGCAACTTGAGAAGCAATTAACTCTGCTATTACTTCATTTTCCTTCGCTAATTCAAGTCCGGTATTTACATATTCTGAAAGTGGAACCATTTCAAGATTGTATCCACACTCTCCAATTAACTGTATAAATTGTTCAAACTCAATTTGATGTGGATGACAAATATGTAACGTCTCTCCTACAATTTGCGAATCTTTTAAATACGATACAATTGATTTACTAGCAAAATCAATTGGTGTGAAATCAACTTTCCACTTCACATTTGGTGCTTTCCCAATTAATAGCATTGTTTTAATAAGACGATAAAATGCGTTTCCTTCAATATTTTGTTGGAACGAACCTGTTTCTGAATGACATGCTAAATTACCTGCACGATAAATATTTCCGCGCAAACCATTTTTCATTGCTTCACGAACAATGTTTTCCGCTTGTAGTTTACTATTTGAATATACATTCTCTAAGTCTACACTGTAATTAAAATCACCAGTTTTCATGTATGTATCCCATTGATCTACCGCTAATTCTAACGGGATACCAATTGTAGAAATAAAATGGAATGTAGCACCTTTCTCCGCTAATGCTAGCATACGGCTAGTTCCTTGGACATTTATATTTTCAAATTGTTTTACATCTCCAAAATGTCTTACATCTGCACCGCAATGAATTATCGTATCCATCTTAGAACTGATGAACATAAATTCTTCTTCGCTCATCCCAAGATACTCTTCCCCCAGATCACCAGCTACGGCCTGTATACGCTGTAACCATTCTTCACATATATCACTAAAGTAGCCTGTTAATGTATCTATAATTCTTTGTTGCACATCTTTGGTTGGTCTTACTAAACAATAAATAGTAGCAGATGTATCTCTCAACAATTCATATAATATGTGTGATCCTAAATAACCAGTAGCTCCTGTTAAAAAGACATTTAAAATCTGGGTTTCTTCCAAAACGTTTGCATACGTAATAGTATCTGGTTCGTGAATCACTTTATATTCACGAAATACTTCTTCTTTCTCTACTTTTACTTCTCGCTCAATTCGAGCTAATCCATATATCGTTCTTTCTTTAAAGAAATCTTGAATTGTTAAATGTGAAAAATCTTCTTTTAACAATGTTAAGACTCGTAATACTTTTAATGAATGTCCACCAATTGTAAAGAAATCATCATGTACTCCAACTTTTGAAATTCCTAATACTTCCGCCCAAGCGCGCGCTATTTGTTTCTCTGCTTTATTAGAAGGTGCAACATATTCTTGTAGACGAACCGGTTCATACTTTTCTTCTAGCTGAGCTAACTTCTTCACATCAATCTTTTTATTAGGTGTAAGTGGCAATTCATTAATATAAATTAGTTTAGATGGCACCATATAATCTGGTAATTGCTCTTGTAACTGATAAACTAATTCTGGTATTTCTTTTTTATTTAAAGTTGTATAGAACGCGATTAAATATTGGCTACCTTCCTTACTCTTCTTAGCAAAAACAGCATTTTCTTTTATATTATGATTTTGAGAAATTTTACTTTGGATTTCTCCTAGTTCAATACGATGTCCTCTAATCTTTACTTGATCATCTTTCCGATGTAAAAATTCTATATTTCCATCCTCTAACAACTTAACAATATCACCTGTTTTATATATATTAACTATAGGATTGAAAGGGTTCTGAATAAAAGCTTCCATTGTTTTATTAGGCTTATTAAAATACCCTTTTGCTAATCCTACTGAATCTATATATAATTCACCAGGTACACCAATTGGACAAAGATTCATATTCTCATCCAAAATCATAACTTGATAATTAGCACATGGTTTACCAATGGGAATACTCGCAACATCCTCATTTAACTGACTAGGTATTTTATAGGTTGTCGTCACTACAGTACATTCTGTCGGTCCGTATACATTATGAATTTCAACATTTGTACCTATTCTTTCTCTCCACAATTTAATAACCTCTACAGGCAACATTTCACCGCCAATCGCAATTCTTTTTAGGGAAGCTAGCTTATATATATCTTCTTCTGCTAAATAAGTTGCTACTTGTCGAACAAAAATTGTTGCTAATGCCAAGATCGAAGTTGCTTTCACTTTATAGATTGCATTTGCAAATGCTTCTACAGACAATCGCTCTTCCTCTAATAATACATACAAATTTCCTCCGCAGAATAAAGAAGCAAATGACTCCCATACAGAAGCATCGAAACTAAAGGAAGGAAATTGGGCAAATACATCCTCTTCTGTCAATTCATATTGCTTTTGCATCCAAGTGTACAGATTAACAACGCCTCTATGTGCTAACATCGTTCCCTTTGGATTCCCTGTTGAACCAGATGTATAAATCATATAAGCTACATCATCACAATGAATAGACAACTTTACATCTATATCTTCACAAGTTTCACTATCATACATTGAAACTGTTTGAACCCCATCACATGTTATAGGCGTCTCTTTCATCAATATAACTTTCGCTTGGCTATCTTGAATAATGTACTGTATTCTACTTTCCGGATAATCTGGATCAATCGGAACATACGCTGCACCAGCTTTTAATATAGCTACCATACTTACTACTGTGTCTATGCTACGTTTCATAAATATTCCAACATAGTCTCCTAATTGGACGCCATTTTTAATTAACATATGAGCTATTTGATTACTTTTTTTATTTAGCTCCTCATAAGTTAAAGTACCTTCCCTTGAAGATAAAGCTATACGATTTGGAAATTGAGTAACAGTATTATAGAACATATCGACGATACTTTTCTCAGGATATACTGCTGTCGTATCATTCACTTGACTATAAAGTGCCATCTCGGCCTCTGTAATAATATTAAAATTCTTTATATAATTATTCTTATTTCGTGATGTACCAATTAAAACACCTTGTATTTGTTGTGCATAACGAGTAATCGTTGTTTCCTTCCAATTAACACTATTAAATATTATTTCTACACTTTGCATATTTTTACTAAATACAAATTGTAATGTATTCGTGTCTTGTAGCTCATAATATGTTTCACCAATAATAATAGGTGACATTTCATATAATGTATTACCGTTTTGAAACTCTTCTATTTCTTCCTCATTCATTTCTTTAATTTGTTCCAGTTGCTCTTCAATCTGTAAATTCAAACTTTCATAGGAGAGAAAATTAGAAACTTCAATAGTAATCGGAAATAAACTTCCTCTTACATGATAAAGCACGACAATATGTTTTTCTTTAGAAATATGATATAACCACGTTGCAGTCGCTCCTATTAAATCTACAATATGAGTCAAATTTGGAAATAGTTCAGTTTTCCTTTTTATCCTAAGTTCCGTTCCTTGCACATCTTTAGGTATTTTAATACTTCCTTCTACTTTCCCTAAAAATTCTTTTACCATCTCATTATAAGAAATTGCTAATTTCATATTTATGTAAATTCCTCTCTTAAATATAATAAAGGTGTGAAAATTCACACCTTTTTCATCCCTTATTAACGGGCAGATTCGTTCAATTCATAATCAGTAGCGGAGATATCCCCTTTGATTAGAATTGAACTTTCTCCTTATTCGCTTTTAAACTCACCAATAAGCTCTTGTAATTCCTGAGAAAGCCAACTTAAAGAAGTCGCTAATTCTGCAATATCTTGTACTGATATTTCTTGCTCTTTCATGCTTTCTTCAACATTACTACTGCTGTTGGCATAAGTGTTTGCAATATGTGATAATTCATTTACGACTTGAACGATATTCTGGCTATTTTGTAAAATGTCACTCGAATTACCCGAAACAGCTTTTACTTGATCTGTAACAGATTGCGCTGATTTGGAGATTTTTTCAAAGAAATTTCCACTACTTTGAACAAGTGAAATTCCAGTTTCTACTTCTTTTGAACCTTTTTGCATTGAAACTACAGCATCTTCTGTCTCAGCTTGTGTTTCACCAATTAATTTCGCTATATCTTTAGCAGACGCTTCCGTTTGTTCTGCTAATTTTCGTACTTCATCAGCAACAACTGCAAACCCTCTCCCCGCTGCTCCAGCACGTGAAGCCTCAATAGAAGCATTTAAAGCTAATAAATTTGTTTGATTTGAAATACCTGTAATTACAGTTACGATATCACTAATTTCTTTTGACCTTGTTTCTAACGAATAAATGATGGAAGATAAATCTTGTACTGCATTTTGAATTAAACTCATTTGATTAATAATTTGTCCAATCACTTCATTACCTTCAATTGAATGTTGCTCCATACCTTCAGAAGCAACCGCAACTTGTTTCGCAGCCCCAGTTATCTCTTCTACCTTATCTTCCATTCCATGTACAATTCCTAAACATTGTTGTACTGAAGTTTTTTGAGACTGTGCCCCTACTCTTAAACCTTCAATAGAACTTGCAATCTCTTGAACTGCCATGCTGTTTTCCTCTGTACTCGCCGACAATTCTTGTGAAGAAGAAGAAACTTGCTCAGCAGTTTGCCTTACTTTATCTATAATCCCTTTAAATTTTTCAATCGTGTTATTGAAATAAACATTAATAATTCCAATATCATCTGGTCTTTCTTTTAATTTAATACTTAAGTCACCTTCACCAATTTTACGTAACCCTTCTCGTAAATCTTTTAATGGAGCTAACGAGTGACGCACGATAAAGAATTGAGTAATAGTCGCAATTGCTAATGAAATAATGATAAAGAGTAAGCCCTGTATCATAAACTTCTCTTTTGTAATAGGAACAATGGAAGCATCTAAGTCAGCCGCAATAATTGCAACAATATTATTTTCTCCATCTGTAATTGGTTCTAATATTGTCACCCACGAACCTATTTCATCTTCATATACTTCTGTCATTTGGGCCTTTTTCGTATCAATGACTTTATCGTATGCCTTCATCCAATGAGCGGGTTGTTCATAATAATCTCCCGGCTTTATAGGGAACGCTTTTGTTAACTCTGTAGTCAAACCAACGAGTTGTAATTCTCGCTTTTCATTCGGCTTTGCTCCTGTAACATACGTTTGTCCAACACTTTTCAATTCTTTTGACACTTCATCTAATTTCTCTGTTAACTTTTCTTTTTTCACTTTTTCGGCTGTAGGATCTTTCGCCATGTCTCTAACTAATTCTACATCCAATTTTTTCAATACTATTTCTCCTGTTTCAATAGACTGCCTTTCAAATAAAGACATCATACTATTTTGAAACATGTTGAAACTTAGTGCACCCATACTTCCAACAAGTGTCAAAATAACTAATACGGTTAATAAGACGTTCTTTTGAAGGAACGATAACTTATGCCAATATTTTTTCATTAATATCCACCTTCCTTAATTAACATAAACAAAAAAACAAAATATATGAATATTTTGTTTGAAAATGTTTCTCAATATGTTCGAGAATAAAAAAAAGCCAATGTAAAAGCATTGGCCAAGACCAACCCTATCCGTCCGGTAACTGGCTAGCGTAGCCTTTCGACCTTAGCTCCTGTAGTTTTGCGTCCTCATGTTTCCATCAGTTTGCCTTTCTCGCTGAACGAGTTGAACGATATGGGAGTTCTATGAGAATTAATTTATTCTCTTTCAAAGATTACAACATATAAATCAAAATGTCTACTTATTTAGAGATATAAATACAAATTTTTAATGCATTGCTTTTTCAAAATAATTTCAAAAAGTACGTGAATGTTACTTTTTTTGTGTTATATAATAAAAAATGTATAAACAACAAGGATTTCTTCGGGTATTTATTTAATTTTCATTCAAATTAAACTATTCGAATATATCTTAACTAATGAATTCCGGAGGTAGTTTATCATGTTTTGGCTACAATTTCTTACCTTGTTACTCTGTATTTTTATTGGTGCACGCCTAGGCGGAGTTGGTTTAGGAGTAATGGGTGGAGTTGGTATGGCAATACTCGTTTTTGTCTTCCACTTACAACCAACCGCGCCTCCTATCGATGTAATGCTTATGATTTTGGCAGTAATTACAGCTGCTGGTGCTTTGCAAGCTGCTGGAGGAATGGACTATCTTGTTCATCTAGCTGAAAAGGCATTACGAAAAAATCCAAAGCGTATTACTTTTTTTGCTCCAATTGTTACTTATTTATTCACACTATGTGCAGGCACTGGTCACGTTGCCTATTCTGTACTTCCTGTTATTGCAGAAGTCTCTCGTGAATCAGGGATTAGACCGGAACGCCCAATGTCGATTGCCGTAATCGCTTCTCAACAAGCAATTACAGCTAGTCCAATTTCAGCTGCCACAGTTGCTCTTTTAGCAATGTTAGCTGACTATAAAATCACTTTATTAGATATTTTAAAAGTGAGTATTCCCTCCACTTTCATTGCTTGTATGTTAGCAGCATTCGTTGCTAGTAAGATGGGAAAAGAATTAAGTGAGGACCCTGAATACTTAAAACGATTAAAAGAAGGAATGATTCCTAAGCTTGAAGAGAAAAAAGAATTTGTAGGTGTAAAGGGCGCAAAATTATCAGTTATCCTTTTCCTTGTAGGAACCTTCCTTGTTGTACTTCTTGGTTCATTTGAAGCACTTCGTCCAGGATGGATAGTTGATGGGAAGTTAGCTCGCCTTTCCATGCCGAACACAATTGAGATGGTCATGTTAACTATCGCGGCTCTTATTATTATTTTCTGTAAACCAAATGTAGAAAGCATTGTGTCTGGTAACGTCTTTAAAGCAGGGGCAACAGCAGTTGTTGCTATTTTCGGTATCGCTTGGATGGGAGATACTTTCTTTAACGGAAACTTAAATATGATTCAAGGATCCATTCAGCATTTAGTAACAAGTGCACCTTGGCTATTTGCCATCGCGCTATTCATTCTATCTATTTTACTGTACAGCCAAGCAGCAACAGTACGTGCCTTAATGCCACTTGGACTATCCCTTGGTATTCCACCAGCACTACTGATTGCAATGTTCCCTGCAGTAAACGGATATTTCTTCATTCCAAACTATGGAACAATCGTTGCTGCCATTAACTTTGACCGTACTGGTACAACAGGTATCGGTAAATACGTATTAAATCATAGCTTTATGATTCCAGGTTTAATCGCAACATTTACTTCTATCGGCATTGGAATGCTTTTAATTTCTATTATGTTTTAAAGAAAAAGCACAAACCCTTATTTAAAAAGGTTTGTGCTTTTTTAATCAAACGTTTGTTTAAAATTTGGGGCAGTCCATTTCTCCATGTAGCACTTAAAATACTACACGTCCTTCCCTACAAACTTCTCTTTACTTCTTCAGCTAATTTTCTCGTACTTTCATACGCAGATTCAGCTAAACTAATTGCTGAAATAACTGAAACACCGTCCGCACCCGCTTCTATAACTGCTGCTGTATTTTCAATTGTAATCCCACCAATACCAACGATTGGCACTGTAATTCCTTGTTCTCTAAAATAAGCTAATCCTTTCGTTCCTTGAACCGCTTTCGTATCTTTTTTCGTACTCGTTGTGAAAATAGGTCCAACGCCTAAATAATCTGCTCCATTTTCGATTGCAAAGCGTGCTTCTTCAATTGTATGAGCAGATACGCCGATAATTTTATCTCCCATTTTTTCACGAACAGATGTAATTCCTTCATCATCTTGTCCTACATGAACACCATCTGCATCTAATTCAATGGCTAATTCTACATCATCATTTACAATGAAAGGAACACTATATTCCTTACAAAGCGTCTGCAATTCTTTTGCAAAGCGCACTCTATCTTCTCCGATTAAAGAACCTTCCCCCTTCTCGCGAAACTGAAAAAGTGTCACTCCACCATCTAACGCTTCTTTCAATACAGCTAAAGGATCCTTCGTGCAGTTATTGCTTCCCATAATAAAATACACTTGTAATAACTTAGACATTTTCTTTGTTTCAATGCGCATCGTATGTTTCATCCCCCTTACTCTAACTCCTCAATCTTCCCATACTTCTCAATATCAGCTGAAGTTGTATTCGCTAATTGATTTAAAAATTCAATTTGGAAACTACCTGGCCCTTTTTCTACTGTTTTAACAGCTGCCAGTTCCGCAGCTACACCATAAAACGTTAATGCGGCTACTGCTGCTTTTACATAATCTTTTTCTACTGCTACAAATGCTCCTATTACAGAAGTTAGTAAACAACCTGTTCCCGTAACTTTCGTTAAAATAGGGTGACCGTTTCGAATAACAATAGTTCTCTCTCCATCTGTAACAACATCTTCTTTTCCAGTAATGACCGCAACTGTATTTAGTTCGTCTGCTGCCTGCCTTGCAATACTTACAACATTTCCATTTCCAGTACCAGCGTCTACCCCTTTAATTTCCCATTTCTCATTAATAACATTTGCTATTTCAGCTGCATTTCCGCGGATAATTGCTAAATCGATTTCAGCCGGAATATGTCTCGCAACTTCTGTTCGATACGAAGTTGCTCCTGCACCAACTGGATCAAATAGTACTGGCACATTGTTCGTATTTGCTGATTTACCCGCGAGTAGCATAGCTTCTACTTCTTCAGGACGAAGTGTCCCCATATTTAATACTAACGCTCCAGCAATGCTAGCCATTTCTGCTACTTCTTCTTTTGCATACGCCATTACAGGCGATGCCCCAAGTGCCAACAAACCGTTAGCAGTAAAATTTGTTACAACAACATTTGTAATATTATGAACAAGCGGATTAGATTCTCTCACCAAATCCACTACTTTACTAATTTCTTTCATATTCATCCTTTTCATCTCCTAACTATAATGATGGGAGATACACAAAAAGACACTTTGCGCGTACGCAAAGTGCCTGAACATGTGCTTTTACACTCTCCCTACGCTGGCATTATCCAACAGGTTCAAATGGTCAATGACGGACTAGTAGCCATACTCTCAGTTTGTATCCACAAACTCCCATGTGTTTCTTATTCATCTACTTCAAAGTCTACTCTTATTCTAGTAAAATAACAAGTTCTTTACTTTTCCATATAAAGTGAAACTTTAATCAGTGGGGGCATCCCCCACTGATTATTAGCCTTCACCAATCGGGCGTTTACGGCAGCCCGACCCCCGCCTAACTTCTTTGCTCCATCCAAGTTATATAGAAGATAAATGAAGTACACACCATCGAAGAAGTTAACAATTTCATTTCGTTAATACAAATTTATCTATTCAATTAAAAAGATAAAAAAATTACTCTTAAATATATTAAACTTTTGAAGTTACAATTTGTATTTACATAACAAAATAAGAGACTTACTGTAATTTCGTTGTAGGTCTCTTCATCTTGCTCCCCTATCGGTGTAATTTAGTAAAAAATATGAATCTGAATCATAATAAATTAAATTATATAACTTCTATCAACTAATAGCGGAGATAAATATGTTTCCAATAATGCAGCAACAAATAAAAGTACTAGATCTATGACTAGTAAAATCAAAATTTTTTTCCCTAATATGATAAAAGAATTTTTACTAAGTTCTTTTTTTCTAATTATATTAATAATGGATACCGCTACATATACACCTATTGTTGCAGTAAAACACATATTTATGATCTCAATTATTCCATGGCCTGCAAAATAAGATGCTGCTGTTTTCAAAGACGTTCTCTCTATCAAGCTATGGAAAGAAAACCCTAAGTAAAAAAACTGTTCAAATAAAAAAATTAAAGAAAAAAAGCCAAAACTAATAATCGAGAAAATTATTGTAAACAAATGAATTTCTAAATTATTACTAAAAATTGTAATGAAAGAGGGCTTTAAATTAGGACTAAACTGTTCATTAGGCAGCAATAAAAACCCCAGAAAGAAAAATAAACTCCCTATAACTGAACAAGCAATAAAACAAAGGATAAATAATTTAGGTTTCACAGTTATCACTCTCCAAAATTAATTTATTCAATCGCTCATCCCTTTTTAAAATTATTTTTCCATCCGAAAAATTTGCTAAATCAACATCTGTTGAATGCGTGGCATAAATTAAAATTGATCTATTTTGAATTATGTAATCCTTTAAATAATCCAAAGTAACTTTCCTTGACCTAATGTCAAAATTAACAAAAGGTTCATCAAGAAGAATTAAGCTAGGTGAAGCTAGAAGAGCCAATATTAATGACAGCTTTTGTCTAGTTCCCAAAGATAATTCACGTGTATATGTATTTTGATATTTATCAAGCCCAATCTCTTGAATCAAATGTTCTAAAGACGAATCTAATCTAGTTCTATTAATAAAAGATAGTACCATATCTATTGTTTCCGAAGGCGTTAAATATTCGTATAAGAACGGTGTATTACCAATTAATGAGACATTTGCAATATACTCTTTAAAATCGTTCTTTAATGAAGATTTCTTTAATATAACTTCCCCATCAAACTTTGTCATTCCACCAATTATATTCAATAAAGTTGATTTTCCTATCCCATTTTTACCAACTAACTCTAAAATCTTCATTTCATCTACCTTTAAATTTACTCCATCAAAAATATAAGTTGATTCACCATATTTTTTTTTTATATTTATTAATTCCAGCATATTTTACCTCTCTTTTTTTAGGAAATTATAAAATACCAAATAAATAGAATAAACGATAAAAAAGCCCATTACAGGATATAAATTCCCTAGCTTCATTGAATAAACAGCCACAAGACTACATGTTACAAATGGTAAACCTAAAACTAACAAATCTTCAATAGGATTAAAAAAGTACATAAAGAAATTATTTTTTATATCTTCTATTGATAATTTTTTAAAGCGGTATACTCTTTTAGTTATGATTTTTATTGAGTAGAAGTAAATAATTGTTGAACCAAAAATAGTAATACCTGTAAACAATGAAGTTCCATAAAACATAAATGCACCAATATAATAACTAATTAGAATTACTATAAGCTTTCTTGACAGAAATTTGGAAAGTAAATCCTCAAAATATGTTTTCTTATCAAACTTCCTTATATAATAAAAATCACTCAAGTTAGAAGTTTGTAACATTTTTGAGCTATTTATAATTCCTTGAGATAGAAAACTAAGAATCGCACTTTCAACAGCTAAATAAACGGAAATTATAATAATTTTATTAATGCTAAAATAAAAATTTAAAATGCCGATTATCAATAGTGAAGCTATTGCAAACAGATAAGTATAAAATATATGTAAAAAGAAAGTTCTATTTTGGCAAGATCGAGCTAACGCCATTCGATACTTATCCAACTGCTTGCCGTTTTGATACTTGATTATATGCTCTTTCTTTTTCGTATAGTTTGGTCCATGAATAAAGAAAAAGATAATCTGATGATTACTCCATAAAAATTTTGATAGAATAATCGCTGAAACTATTACTATCACCAAGCATTCATATATAAATATTGTTATGTAACTAAACTGCAGCTCAACCATAAAAATGATACTAAAAATACAATAAAAAAGAATTTTTGTTCCAAATGTCCGTAGCAATTTTTCTATGATAAGTAATTTAAAATTATTGTTTTGAGCCTTATGCATCCATTGAGAAATATTCTCAATTTCTTCCGAATCATAATCATCATTATTAATATCTGTCATCAAAATTGTTAAAAAAAGATAGACAGTCGCACTATAAAAGGGATTTATAGACGAACGAAAATAATGCATTAATTCATAAACAAAGATTGGTGCCAAAATTGAAACAAATGTAATACATATATTTATATTATAAAAAAAAGATAGCAATAATTTTTTATCGCCATCGGCAAATTTGTTTAAAAAATCCCCAAATAAAACTTCCATATTTGCAAATGCTTTTCTTTTTTTCATCAATCTTTTAAATTTAAAGTATTTCATCCGCTTTAATTTCCTAATAAATTTATAACAGTTTTTATCAAACTATATGCCGCTACTACACCAAATAAAATCGATACTACTAACATTACTTTCATCTTAAACTTAAAATTCTTTTCCATCTATTACACCCTCCTAAAGTTATTTAGACTAAATAAAAGTAATCATCATTTGAAAGATAACTGTCAAACCATAAGTTATTAAAAATATAATTGTACTTAGCTTTATTTTCAATCTATTCGAAATAGAATCATCTAAATTAAGTAAATATAGATAAACAAAACCTGCCAAAAATAGTTGAGATCCTGGAGACCACCCTATCCATTGAACATCGTATAAATTGTTTAAACCAGCAATCGAAAAAATAACCATATTTAATAACACAGATGCTATATTCGCAGAAACTATTATTGGAAAAAAATTGCTGAATTTTAGTTTTTTATGAGTAATAAAATTTGTACTAAAAGTAATAAATAATGTTTCTATTACTACCACTGTAATACTCACAACCAATTGTATTAAAATTAAAAAGACTGTGACAAAAGAATCTGTAAATAATTGTAACGGCATTTCCATTTTATGAAATTCTTC
The DNA here is from genome assembly GCF_003217275.1 of Bacillus sp. 196mf. Classification (NCBI taxonomy): domain Bacteria; kingdom Bacillati; phylum Bacillota; class Bacilli; order Caryophanales; family Bacillaceae; genus Bacillus; species Bacillus sp. 196mf. The sequence continues at coordinate 19,850 of NZ_QJTG01000016.1, read as the reverse complement.
AATAACTTTAAACTGTTTAATTGTAAAAAGTGAATTTGCGACCACTACTAGAATGAGTAGCAAAAAAGATAATAAATTTATGCCCCTTTTATGTATTAACTTAAACATTTTTATCTCCCTAATATAAGTAAATTAATAAATCGTTATGTTTTTTAATACACAAATAGCTGTGTGCCTCTTCTATTACATAACTCTAATACCCTATAAACATATCATTCTAAAATTAAATTTTAGAATACACCTCATCATAATTAGGGGGCAATTTTGCCCCCCTAATGTCCTTTTTAAAGAGCTCTTGCTGCAGCCCTCTTACCCATTCTAGTCATTCCTAAAATTGTAGCACGATAGCTCCAAACAGCTGCAGAAGCTGCAGCACCAATTCCAGTTAGAGACAATAGTAAAGAAGCATAAGAAATCCAATCTAAAGCGGCCATAATTGCTGATGCAGTAGCTGCGCTACATCCAATAAGATTCATAATCATAACTTTTTTCATTATAAATATCCTCCTTGAACATCCACTTAATTTTAATATAAAAATAATAATTCCACTCTTCTTCTCAACATCCCCCGGGTTCTACTAAAGTTTACCATTATAGTTAAATATACGCAATATCCTTTTATAGAATTTTCTAAAAATAGTTTTTTAGATTTTTAAATATGATACATGAGCACTTTCTCTCATGTATCAAAATGTATTCTTATATTTTGATACTCTTAATAAGATCAAAAAAGGAGCACTAAATAATAAAGTGAAACTTTAATCAGTGGGGTTTTGTTCATCCCTCACTGATTATTAGCCTTCACCAATCGGGCTTTTACGGGCAGCCCGACCCTACCTAACTTCTTTGCTTCCACTGAATTTTGAGGTGGGGGTCTTACTGCCCGTTAATGCGGGATAAATCCCATCCCCACTTAATCAACTAATCAAAAAATATTAGTTCAATTAATAATTTTAAAAGGAATTTCTAGAAAGAAACATCTGACTATAAGATAGGAGCCTCCTTTACATTTCCTCTTGAAAACTGTGGTATATTAGACGATATATAGTTAATAAAGGAGTTCAATTAAATGGCAAAAAGTATTGTAATCGCTGAAAAACCTTCCGTTGCACGAGATATTGCTCGTGTACTGAAGTGTGATAAAAAAGGAAACGGCTATCTTGAAGGTAGTAAATATATTGTAACTTGGGCTTTAGGTCATCTCGTTACATTAGCAGATCCAGAAAGTTATGATGTGAAATATAAAAAGTGGAATTTAGAAGATTTACCGATGCTACCTGAGCGTTTGAAATTAACGGTTATTAAACAAACTGGTAAACAATTTAATGCTGTAAAAAGTCAGCTACTTAGAAAAGATGTAAATGAAATTATCGTAGCAACAGACGCTGGACGTGAAGGGGAATTAGTCGCACGCTGGATTATCGATAAAGTTAAGCTAAATAAACCAATCAAACGTTTATGGATTTCTTCTGTAACCGATAAAGCAATTAAAGATGGTTTTGCAAATTTAAAACCAGGTAAAGCCTATGACAATTTATACGCTTCAGCAGTTGCGCGTTCAGAAGCTGACTGGTATATCGGTCTTAATGCAACTCGTGCTTTAACGACTCGCTTTAATGCCCAGTTAAATTGCGGCCGTGTACAAACCCCTACTGTTGCTATGATTGCTAGTCGTGAGGATGAAATAAAGAACTTCAAAGCTCAAACTTACTACGGCATCGAAGCTCAAACGATGGAGAAACTCAAACTTACTTGGCAAGATGCAAATGGCAATAGCCGTAGTTTTAATAAAGAAAAAATTGATGGTATTGTAAAAAGTTTAGATAAACAACATGCTACTGTTGTGGAAATTGATAAGAAACAGAAGAAGTCATTCTCTCCTGGTCTTTACGATTTAACTGAATTGCAACGTGATGCAAATAAAAAGTTCGGTTACTCTGCTAAAGAAACATTAAATATTATGCAGAAATTGTATGAACAGCATAAAGTGCTAACGTACCCTCGTACAGATTCACGCTACATTTCATCTGATATCGTTGGAACACTTCCAGAACGTCTAAAAGCATGTGGTGTTGGAGAATACCGTCCCTTCGCACATAAAGTATTACAAAAGCCTATCAAACCTAACAAATCATTTGTTGATGATAGTAAAGTAAGCGATCATCATGCGATTATTCCAACAGAAGGATACGTTAACTTCTCAGCATTCACAGATAAAGAACGCAAAATTTATGATTTAGTTGTAAAACGTTTCTTAGCTGTTTTATTCCCAGCATTCGAATACGAGCAACTAACATTACGTACTAAAGTTGGTAGTGAAACGTTCATTGCACGCGGAAAAACGATTTTACATGCTGGCTGGAAGGAAGTATACGAAAATCGATTTGAAGACGATGATGTAACTGATGACGTAAAAGAGCAGCTTCTTCCTCGCATTGAAAAGGGCGATACATTAACTGTAAAGTTAATTATGCAAACATCAGGCCAAACGAAAGCACCTGCACGCTTTAATGAAGCAACTTTACTTTCAGCAATGGAGAATCCTACAAAATATATGGATACGCAAAATAAACAACTTGCTGATACGTTAAAATCGACTGGTGGATTAGGTACTGTAGCGACACGTGCAGATATTATCGACAAACTTTTCAACTCTTTCTTAATTGAAAAACGCGGCAAAGATATTCATATTACTTCAAAAGGCCGTCAGTTACTTGATTTAGTACCAGAAGAGTTAAAATCCCCTACACTAACTGGTGAATGGGAACAAAAACTTGAGGCTATCGCAAAAGGTAAGCTAAAAAAAGAAGTATTCATTTCTGAAATGAAGAACTATACGAAAGAAATTGTTTCTGAAATTAAATCGAGTGATAAAAAATATAAACATGACAACATTTCAACGAAGTCTTGTCCAGACTGTGGTAAACCGATGCTAGAAGTAAACGGCAAAAAAGGAAAAATGCTCGTATGCCAAGACCGTGAATGTGGTCATCGTAAAAATGTATCTCGCACAACAAACGCTCGTTGCCCACAATGTAAGAAGAAACTAGAATTACGTGGTGAAGGTGCAGGTCAAATCTTTGCATGTAAATGTGGCTATCGTGAGAAACTTTCTACATTCCAAGAGAGACGTAAAAAAGAATCTGGAAACAAAGCTGATAAACGTGACGTCCAAAAATATATGAAACAACAGAAAAAAGAAGAAGAACCATTAAACAACCCGTTCGCAGACGCATTAAAAAAATTAAAGTTCGATTAAACAAAAAGGTTCCTACCGCTCTCGGTAGGAACCTTTTCTTAGTGAATGATTTTACTTCCTTTTGCATTCTCAACAAATTTTTCACTTGATTTGTTAATTGGTGTTTTCAGTAATAACGCAGCAACAATCATAACTACTACGAAAACACTTAACACAAGTAAGTCTCTTATTACGATATCCCAAAGCATTCCGCCAACCGTTTCACGAATTGCACTAATTGCGTATGTGAACGGTAAGAACGGATAAATTGCTTGGAAGAACGCTGGTGTCATTTGGATTGGGAATGTTCCGCCCGATCCTGCTACTTGTAGTACAAGTAAAATGATCGCCATCGATTTCCCAACGTTTCCGAAAATAGAAACGAGTGAGTATACGATACAAACGAAGACTCCACCAATAAATAAACTAAATAACACAAACCAGAACTTATCGACTACGTACGTACCGAGTAAGAATATATCTCCCATCGATACGATAAACGCTTGTGAAAGACCTATCGTTAAGAATGTTAATAAACGTCCGAAGTAAATTTCATGGCTCTTATAATTCGCGCCCTCTTCGTGTACTTCTACTGTTAATAATGAAACCATTAATAATGCGCCTACCCATAATGCAAGCACTGTATAGAATGGTGACATTGCTGAACCGTAGTTCGGCATCGCAAATAATTTATTCTCTTTTAAATTTACTGGATTCGCAAAGTAATCACTTTGCTTTTCAACATCATTTTTCAATAAACGTATGATGTCTTTTAAATCCTCTTCAGATTCAAAATCACGAATTTTATCTGCTAATTCTTTAATCTTTTTCTCAGTAGCTGGCATTTCAGCTTTAATGTCTGCTAATTTCTTTTTACCATCTACTAAGCCTTTTGATGAATCTTCTAGTAATTTTTTAACATCTGGAAGCTTTTTGTCTGCCTCTTTTAAAATTTGAGATGTGTTTTTAGACATCTCTTTTGTGCGAGCAATTGCTGCATTGAAATTTGGAGTGATTTCTGAGTCATATTTAGCTAAAATGTCACCAATTTGACCCGAAACACTTTTAGACACTTGATTAATACTTTCAATAACATCAGCTGCTGGTTTTTGACCTTTATTAATAGCGTCAATTCCTTTATCAGTTAACTCCATTCCTTTTTGCAAACCATCTTTTGCTTTATTTAACTTAGAAATTGTACCATTAAGGTTTTTATCACTATTCACATCAGCTAACACTTTATTTGTACTTTCCAGAACTGGAATCATGTCATTAACTAAATTCCAACTTGCTTTAAACTGCCCATTTAATTCATTTAAGGCTACTTTTGTAGAATCTAAGCCGTTAACACCTTTATTACTTAAATCTTCTTTTGCCTTTTCAAGACTGGTTTTTAGTTTTGCATAATCCGCTACAGCCTGATCATAGTTCTCTCTACCATTGTTTAATATCTCATTAGCCTTATTTATATCTTGATTTAAATTGCCTCTAAGCTGCTGAGCATCTTCTTTTACATTGTCAGCCTTATTTTTCAATTGCTCAGCTGTGCTTACTGCTTTTTCAAAATCTGCTACAAACGTCGCATTATAATCTGCTTCTGCTTGATTTACCAAGTTATTTATTGCATCTAACTTTTTATTAGCAGCATCTCTGACATCTTGTTTCACTTCTTGCCCTGTACCAATAATATTAGCGATATCTTTAACGCCGCCATTTGCATTTTCTATAGCTGATTTAAGATTCGTTAATTTATCTATTCGTTTTTGGAAGAAGTCTTTTCCAGAATCAGTTGGTGCAAATTCCTTAAATTTAGTAAAGACATCAATTAAATATGAAACACTATCTGCACGACCTTGAAGATTTTCAGAAACCTTATTAAGGTCTTGTTTTGCTTTTTCTGGATCAAAATTACCATTTTGCAATCCGTTTATAACGCCTTGTGCATAAGTTGTTCCGACACGTATTGAACTAAAAACATTATTTACAGTTTGATTAATATTTTTAGCAATATTTTTATATCCCTCGCCATTCACTTGCGGTAACTCTGGAAGTGTTGGTATTTGCGGGATGGTTATATTCGGTAAGTCTGGGAACTTGGATGGATCTGGAAGTGCCAGATTGAAATCCAATGATGGATTCTTTAAGAAATCCGTAATTGCCGCGGCACCATCTAAACCTTTTTGCATTACCATTAAATTATTCTTAATAGTTCCCGGAGCGCGATTCAATGTTTCATCATTTCTCGCAAAGAATTTATCTAAATTCCCTAACGCTTCTTGCCCATCATTCATAACACTCTCTACAACTGGCAACTCTTTTTGCGCTACTTTCACAACATCTTCTGCTCGAGTTGCATCATCTAATGCCTTATCCATAAGTGTATTCATTTCTGGGAACTGCGCTTCTAACTTAAATACAAGATCTTTTACTTTTTCGATACTTGGTAAGTTTGTTTCTAAATCGATTCCAAGGTCATTGAAAATTTTAAAAATCTCACCGTTTGCTGTTTTTACAAAGTTTTTACTAATTTCTTCTGTAATACCTGATGCACCTTTTGCTGTAATCTTCGGTGCAATCGCGTTTACTTTTTCATTCACATAGTAATCCAGTTCTGGTTTTTTAGGATTTTCATCCAGAACAGTTGCAATTTTTTCAGAGAAGTCTTTTGGAATCGTAATACTTGCATAATAATCCCCACGCTCAACTCCGTAAATCGCTTGTTTTTCATCTACAAATTTCCAGCCAAGATTTTTGTTTTTCTTAAGGGAGTCTACAATCTCTTTCCCGATATTAATATCTTTCCCTCTTAAATTAGAACCTGCATCTTGGTTAGAAACTGCAATGGGAACCTCTTTTGTATTTCCATACGGATCCCAAGAAGCTTTAATGTTAAACCATGCATATAACGATGGTAAAATCATTAATCCTAAAACAATAACAATTGCAGCCCAATGTTTGGCTACATTCCGTAAATCTGTCTTATAAATACGCCAAATCTGTTTCATAGAAGTTATCACCTAATTATATATTTTTCCTTCTTTAGAAAATGATACATGCATTTTGCAATTATATCACTTTCTACATCGTGTATTAACCAAAAACGTACTATTTTTTCCCATTAACTTTCACTTACTTTATTATATAACGAAGTGAGTCAAAGTATGAATACAAAATGACCAAATCGGTTTTACATTCAATAATAACAAATATATATGAAATGTCATAAAAAATACAAGTATTTTCTCTTGGAAATACTTGTATTCCTAAAAAAAATCCTCACAGCTTTTATTCTCTGTGAGGATTTCTTCTATTATATATCCAATTGAATCTCTACACCGAAATGATCTGAAATTACATTTCTGTTTGTACCATTAAAAATAACTTTTGAAGAATGAACTTTTTTACTTTGGTTACACAATATTAGATCTATTCGCAAATTATGTTTATTTTCATCCCAACCAGCAATCTCGCCTTGGACAGTCGTTCCTTCATCCTTCTCTATTGCTAATTCATATGTGTCATACAACCCTTTTTGCATCATATACTCATAACCTTCGCCTTCCAAGCGAGCATTGTTATTAAAATCCCCCATTAAGAAGGCGAGCTTATTGCTATCTACACGCCCCATCAAACGATTGATTTGACCTTTGAATGACTCTTCTTCATCATTCCACCAACCGAGATGGCAAGAGTAAAACGTTATATCTTTACCATTATAAGCAATTGTTGTACTTACAATTTTACGTGTTTTCCAATACGTTGTATCCTCGTTTTCTGAAATGAAGAACGTATCTTCTTTTATAATATTATGCTTCGTTATAATCGCTAATCCTTCTTCATACACGTCATAACCAATATGAGAGAAATCCCAAGTAATATTGTAATCTTTTACATGTAGTGCTTTTAACTCTTCTAATAGTAAAAGTCCAAAATTATCTTCTTTCTTGTTACCGCATACATTTTCAGCTTGTATGGACTGACTTACTTCTTGCAATGCGATGACATCGTACTCTTCTTCTTGAATTACTTTAGCAAGGTATTTTATCTTTTCTATTTGATTCTCTTCTTGCCAAGAATGACAGTTTAAAGTTAGCAATTTCATATTATTACGCACCTAACATATCTTGAATGTCTGACTTTAATACGTCAGCTTTCGGACCATATACCGCTTGTACACCTTTATCTTTTACAATAAGCCCTAAAGCACCATTTTGTTTCCACTGTGCTTCTGGTGCAACAACATCTAAGTCTTTTACTGTTACACGTAAGCGTGTCATACAAGCATCTACGTCAGCAATATTTTCTTTTCCACCTAATAAATCGATAACTTTTGTTGCTAATGAACCATCTTGTACATTTCCTGTTCCTTCTGATGCCTCATCTTCATTATCAATATAGTTACCTGCACGCCCTGGTGTTGGTAAGTTGAATTTTTTAATTAAGAAATTAAATAGTGTAAAGTTAAGACCGAAGAACACTAATGAAACAATAACAAAGTTGATTAAGTCTCTTGTTAAACCTGCGTTAACCATCATTGGTGTACGAGTAATTAACTCAATAAATCCAAATGCATGAACACGTAAGTTAATTAAATCAGCTAACGCGAATGCAAGTCCTGTTGTAATAGCATATACAACATATAATACTGGAGCAATAAACATGAACATGAATTCAATTGGTTCTGTTACACCTGTTAAGAATACTGCTAATGCTGCTGATAAAAACATTGGTTTATATTTTGCACGCTTTTCTTTATCAACGTTACGGAACATCGCAAATGCAATCCCCATTAACGCTGCTGTTGAGCCGATAACTTGTCCAGCTTTGAAACGAGCTGGTACAACGTTATTTAATAAATCGTTATATGCCTTCGTATCTCCATTTGCCAATAAATTATTTAAATCTGTAATCCATGCAAGCCATAATGGATCTTGTCCTGCTACAACTTGTCCAACTTTTGAACCAGTTAGCATCGTATATGTTCCGCCTAGCTCTGTATAGTTCATCGGAATCGTTAACATATGGTGTAAACCAAATGGTAATAATAAACGCTCTAACGTTCCATATACAAACGGTGCAACAACTGGTGCACTATCTTTTGAAGCTGCAATCCAGCGACCAAATTCATTTAACCCACTTTGGATGAATGGCCATAGAAGTGATAATACAATCGCAGTAACTGTAGACCAAAGAATTACAACGAATGGTACAAATCGTTTTCCATTAAAGAATGCTAATGCCTGTGGCAGTTTATTATAGTTATAATATTTGTTATATAGATTAGCTCCTAAGAAACCTGTGATAATCCCCACGAAAACTCCCATGTTTAATGCTGGTGCACCAAGTACAGAAGTAAAGTAATCTTTTACAAGTAAATCTCCTGCTATTACTGAAGAAACTGTCGCTTTTGAATCCGCTAACATTTGAGCGTTTACGCCAAATATAGCTCCTGTAATTCGGTTTGTTAAGACGAATGCTAATAGCGCTGCAAATGCACCACCTGCACGATCCTTCGCCCAAGATCCCCCAATTGCTACTGCGAATAAGATGTGTAGATTTGTAATGATTGCCCAACCGATGTCTTCCATTACGCGAGCAATTGTATGAACTGCGTTAACATCCCCAGCAGACATACCAATTAACTTACCGATGGAAATCATTAAACCAGCTGCTGGCATTACGGCTACAACAACTAATAACGCTTTCCCGAACTTTTGCCAAAAATCAAAAGACGTAATTTTCATCTGTTCTTCCTCCCCTTTATTTATAACAACATAATGATTTAAATTATAATTTCTGTTCCCTTTATGAAAACGATTCCTTATGTTACTTTATTTTTATCTTTACGCAACCGTTTTCATAAATCTATTTTAATAAAAGCGTTTTCACTTTGCAATAGAAATTTATTTTTTTTCATAAAAAAAGATGCTCAAAGAGCATCCTTTTTTATTATGAAATGCGATAAACCCTTGTTTCATAAGGTTTTAAAGCAATTGTTGTTACTTCTTCATGTTCCGCAACTTCATAGTTATTTAAAAGCAAACGTTTGCGTTCTAGTGCAAATAAATCCTCATTATACACTGCTTCCTCTTTTGAGATATTACTAATTACAATGACTTTTTCATCCTGTAACGTACGTGTATATGCATAAATTTGTGGATCGTCTTCTAAAAGTAAATCGTACGTACCATAGTTCAGTACATCGTGCTCTTTTTTCAGGGCAATCATTTTCTTATAGAAATTGAAAATAGACTTTTCTTCATTTTTTTGCTTTTCAACATTAATTTCTTTGTAATTTGGATTCATGCTAAACCAAGGTGTACTTGTTGTGAAACCAGCATTCATCTCATCATTCCACTGCATAGGTGTACGTGAATTATCGCGGCAAGAAGCCCATATAATCTCCATCATATCTTGATGTGGTACGCCCTCTGCAATTTTCTCGCGATATAAGTTTTTAATTGCTACATCATCGTAATCTTCAATATTTGGTAACTGAACATTTGTCATACCAATTTCTTGTCCTTGATAAATAAACGGTGTACCGTGCATAAAGAAATACATCGCTCCTAGAGCTGTTGCACTTTCACGCCAATATTGTTTATCATCTCCCCATGTTGAAACGATACGTGGTTTATCGTGATTTTCAATATATAAAGCGTTCCATCCTTTATTCTCTAATCCTTTTTGCCATTTCGTTAATACTTTTTTCAATCCTACAACATCAAGGTCTTTCTTCTTCTCTGCATCCCATAAACTTAAATGTTCAAACTGGAATACCATATTGAACTTACCTTGCTCTTCTCCAACCCAAAGCTCAGCATCTTCAATCTTAACGCCATTTGCTTCACCAACAGTCATAATATCGTACTTAGAGAATGTATTTTCTTTTAGCTCTTCTAATAAAGGTTGAATACCTTTCACATTCATATGTTTATCAAAAGATGGCACATATTTTAACTCTTTTGGATTTGGCATATCCTTAAGGCCTTCTTCTTTTTTAATATGACTGATCGCATCAACGCGGAAACCATCAATACCTTTATCAAGCCACCAATTAACCGTATCATATAGTACTTCGCGAACTTCTTTATTCTCCCAGTTCAAATCTGGTTGTTTACGTGAGAATAGATGTAAATAATATTGTTCTGTTTCTTCATCATATTCCCATGCCGAACCATTAAAAATACTTTCCCAGTTGTTTGGCTCCGCACCATCTTTACCATCATGCCAAATATACCAATCACGCTTCGGATTATCTTTAGATGAACGTGATTCAATAAACCATGGATGTTCATCACTCGTATGATTAATAACTAAATCAATAATAAGCTTCATATCACGCTTATGAACTTCATCTAGTAAAGCATCAAAGTCTGCCATTGTACCAAACTCATCCATAATATCTTGATAATCACTAATATCATAACCATTATCATCATTAGGTGACTTATACATTGGACAAATCCAAATTACATCTATACCTAAATCTTTTAAATAATCCAGTTTTGCAATAATACCTTGTAAATCTCCAATACCATCACCATTTGAATCCATAAAGCTTCGTGGATAAATTTGATAAGCAACTGCTTCTTTCCACCATGTCTTATTCATAGTCCTTCTCTCCTTTTGCATCCCATCGGAATTTTATGCAAACGTTTTCGTAACACTATCATAACAAAATATGAACAGTTTGCAACTGTTTTCATTGAACTCTATGTAGATTCTTTATTCTTATGCTTTATTTATTTCTCACAAAGGTAAATCTCATTCTCCACCTCTCCTTGTCCACGCGTATTACAGACATTTTTCATATATTAATAAAAAGCTCTGATTATTTTAGAAAGGAGTAATAAATTGAAGCAAACAAAATTAACAGGTCGTATCGTTGTTCCCACAGATCCTGACTACAATGTAGCCCGAATGAATTTAAATTTAAGTATTCCAAAACTCCCTTGTATTATTGTTTTTTGTCAAAATAGCAAGGATATCTGTAACGCCTTAAAATGGGCACGTGAACGTCATATACCATTTCGGTTAAGAAGTGGACGTCATAGCTATGAAAATTTTTCTCTTTTAAATAGAGGACTTATTATTGATGTGAGTGAAATGCATCGCATTACTGTTAATACAGAGAAATTAACAGCAACAATTGAGGCTGGTGCAAATCTTGGCACTGTTTATAAAGAACTTTGGAATTACGGTGTTACAATTCCTGCTGGTACAAGTGCAAGCGTTGGAGTTGTTGGATTAGCACTTGGCGGTGGTATTGGTATGCTTTCGCGCTTATTTGGATTAACATGTGATCAATTAATGGAAGTGGAAATGGTACAAGCGTGTGGAAAATTTGGTGCAAAACTCATTCGTGCAAATGAACAAGAAAACTCTAACCTTTTTTGGGCATGCCGTGGTGGCGGTGGTGGAAACTTCGGAATTGTCACTTCCTTAACTTTTCGAGTCCACCCGATAAAAAATGTATCAATTTTCTCAATTACATGGGAATGGGAAGACTTTATTGCTGCATTTCAAGCGTGGCAAAACTGGGCACCTTATATAGATGAACGTCTCACTTCATCGATCGAATTATTCGCCAAGCAACGAAATAAAATTGAAGCACAAGGCGAGTTTGTCGGTTCTCCCTCTGAACTCCATTCCCTATTATCCCCTCTTCTTGAAACTGGTAGCCCCTCTCTCTTTATAGAAGAAGTTCCTTATATAAAGGCTGTCGAATTTTTTAATGGCGGTAACATCCCTGAAAATTTCAAGCGCTCTGGTTCCTATGTCTATAAACCTATTCCCCTTAAAGGCATTCAAATCATGCAATACTTTCTTTCTCATGCACCAAATAAAGATGCTAGTATTTGGCATCAATCGCTCATAGGTGCTGTTGAAAATATTTCGCCGAATGAAACGGCTTATTTTCATCGTAAAGCAATTATTGCTCAAGAATACATTACCTCTTGGAAATGCGATGATGAAGAAAATCAAAATATACGCTGGGTTAAAGATTTACGAGAAAGCTTAGATCCTTATACACTAGGTGACTATGTGAACTGGCCCGATATCGACATTAAAAATTGGCAAACTAGTTATTATGGCTCTAACTTTCACAGATTGCGTAAAGTAAAAACCATGTATGATCCTTGTGATGTTTTTCATTTCCAACAAAGTATTCCTCCTTTTCATACGTGAAACAAGGGGATAACATAAAAAATCATCCAATATACCGTTACCTTGCAGTATGTTGGATGATTCAAGTTGATTTTCTATATCGTTTCAAATTATTGCTCCTACTCATAAACTTTTACTTACAGATTAATTGTACTTCGTATCATTTTCATGCAATAAATGTAATTTAATATCTGGTACTTTATCTTTTTCAATACCATTATTATAAGAAACAGGAACTTGAAATTCGAATTGTTTTGTCTCGTGTTTTTGTAAATAGACTGGTTTCGGTACTGGATAGCTTTTTGAATTCTCGTTTGCATTATCATATAAAACAACTTTTAATGCTTGTGAATGATTACGATAATTTTTTAAAGTAACAATGCACTTCGGTTGGATATTATCTCCATTTTTCTCCATACTACACTGGCTATCTTCTTTTTTATATTCTATTGCTTCTACCCCTGTTTTTCCTGCGTAGTACCATGTTTTATTCAATGTCTGGATGATGTTATTTAAAATAAACGGCATCATTACAATCAATATACTAATGCCTACTACTTTTATCTTATTCATTTTTCTAAATGTACTAGACTCCTTTTTTCCTAGCCATTTTAAAAATAATATAAATGCAATTACATGTAGTATGAAAGAAACAATCAATATATTTGAGACTTTATAATTCATATAAACATACGTATGTATCGGAACCTTATAGACATTGAATAGTTTTTCCCCAATTAATTCATTATCATTTGGAATTTTTAATAATAACAAAACCCCTATACTGTAACAAATAGCTACTAATCGATCATACTCAATACGAATCATTCTTTCTCCCCTTCACTTTGTTTTTTATTATCGATTTTAGCTATTATTACCATACTATACAATCTTTTTATAGAGGATAACGTAAAAAAGTTCCTTATAAATATATAAAGAACCTTATTAATATACATTATGAATTAAAAAATTAATATACAATTTTCACATTGAGATTTCTTCAAAATATGTTGGATTGTGTATTGTAATTTTTTTATCTAAAATTGTAACAATGCTATCATTTTTTAATTGTTTTAATACGCTGCTAACTGTCTCTCGAGATGTTCCAGATATTTTGGATATTTCAATTGTTGTAAGTGGACATGAAATTACAATCTTTTCCCCACTCTGTTCTCCTAAATCCTGCATTAAATAATTTAACGTTTGGATAACACGATCTTGTGCATTAGGAATTGTAATATTTTGCACTCGATTTTCATTCAATTTTAATATAGATGATAATTGCTGAACAACGTACATCAATTGCGTTCTGCTGGATTTTACCATATCTTCAAAGATTACCGTTGGAATATAATATACCTCCACATCCGTCATTGCTTCTGCTGTATAGCTATATCCTCTGTCTGTAAACATACCACCATAAGGAAAAATAGAATACCGCTTTACATAGTCATCGTATAATAAGTTCCCATTTTGATTAACCCGCTCTAACTTTACAAAACCATCTAACATGAAGTAAATTCTTTCCCTTGAATCCCCTTCTAAAAATAAAAATTGACCTTTTTTATAAGTTCGCCAATAAACAAACTCTGTTAAGCCTTTCAATTTTTTTTCTGTTAAATGAGCAAATAATTCGAACTGCTTTAAGTCTTTCACTACGTTCCGTCTATTCATAAAATTCCCTCTCTCTTGCTGTATGTTGGAGCGAAAAATCAAGAAAGCGTATTCAATTTGAATTTTATCATAATTAACTTGTATATTCAGATTTCATCATGAAAACTTTATGAACAATGAATACAAAAAATATTAATAAATAAAAAGAATGAAGTTACTAACTCCATTCTTTTTTAATACTAAGTAGCGTACATAATAATTTTAAACACACATGCATACATCCTGTTTTGAAATAATAGTACCAGCTTTTTCTTCTAGTGCTTCATATACTTTTTCTAAAGACGTAATAATTGTTTTTCTTTTTGGATTTGTATTAACAAAATTAATAGCAGCTTCAATTTTTGGAAGCATGCTTCCCGCAGCAAATTGTTGTTCTTCAATATATTCTTCTAATTGATTCACTGTGACATGCTCTAATTTTTTTTGATTCGGTTGATTATAATTTACATACACATGATCAACTGCAGTTAAAATAACGAGCGTATCGGCATCTACTAATTCTGCTAATTTCTGCGCAGCGAAATCTTTATCGATAACCGCTTCAGTTCCTTTTAACCCTTCTTCGGAATCAATTACTGGAATTCCACCCCCGCCAACAGCTATCACTATGTTTCCATCTTCCACCAAAGAATTAATCACTTTATGTTCATGAATACTTACAGGCTTCGGTGATGGAACAACACGTCTCCATCCTCTACCAGCATCTTCTTTAAACACTGCTTTTGTTTCATCCATTAATCTTCTGGCCTCTTCTTCTGTATAAAAAGGACCAATTGGTTTAGTTGGATTTTTAAATGCCTCATCTTTTTTGTCCACAACAACGCGCGTTATAACCGTTGCTACATCTTTTTGTATATTCCGTTTTTTTAATGCCTTTTCAATCGCATTTTCCATCCAATATCCAATCATCCCTTGGCTCATTGCCCCACAAGTATCTAATGGCATTGCAGGTGTCTTTTCCGTTTCTGCAGCTTTTTGCTGTAATAAAATATTCCCCACTTGTGGGCCATTTCCATGCGCAATTACTATATCCACATCATTTTCCATTATTTTCACAAGTTGTTCCGCCGTTTTTTCCAACGCTTCTTGCTGCGCTCCCGCAGTAGCTTCTCCAGACTGTATCGCATTTCCCCCTAGTGCAACTACAATTTTTCTTCGTGCCATATTTCAGCCCTCCAGTTCATTTCGCTTTCACAGCGCTTTATAAAGTAATACTGCCTGTAATTAATCCATAAATAGCAAAGAATGCTAAAGCACCAATTGCTACGGATGATGCTAATTCCACTCGAGTAAATATTTGCTTCGAACTCTTTTGCTTTTGAACATTGTAAAAAATAAAAATACCTGGCGCATATAAAGTCATTGTTAATAATAAATACTCTAAACCAGCTGCATAAACTAGCCACACGCCATAAATACTGGCTATCAAGCCAATTATTATATTTTTATTTCGATCTGCTTCTTCAGACTTTAAGCTATGCTTCAGTTGATAAAACGCTGAAAAAGCATATGGGATTAAAATAGCTGAAGATGCTAAAGAGAATGCAAAGTTATACGCCTGATCAGAAACGACGAATGTTAACAAGAATATTTGAATTAAACCATTTGTTATCCATAATGAATTTACTGGAGCCTTATTTTTATTTTCTTTTGCGAACCATTTTGGAAATACTCCATCTTTAGCCGCTAAATATGGAATTTCAGAAGCGAGCAAAGTCCAACCTAACCAAGCACCTAATACAGAGATGACCAAACCTAAATTTATAAAGATAGCACCCCATTTTCCAACAACACTTTCAAATAAATAAGCCATAGCTGGATTTTTCAAACCAGCAATATCTGCTTGCTGCATAAGTCCAAGAGACAATAATGTGATTAAAATGTAAATGATGAGTGTACCAATTAAGCCAATAACCGTTGCTTTCCCTACATCACTTCTATTTTTTGCTCGACTGGATAAAACAACCGCCCCTTCTACCCCAATAAATACCCATAGAGTTACAAGCATTGTACTTTTAACTTGGCTACCAACTGCTCCCCATGAAAAAGAACCAGTTTGCCCCCAAAATCCATCTAAGAATGTATCAATATGAAACGCGAAGATTCCTATGACAATAAATACAAATACAGGTACTAATTTTGCGATTGTAGTTACTAAATTCACAAGTGCTGCTGATTGAACTCCACGTAAAATTAACATGTGAACACACCACAATAATACGCTTGCACCAATAATGGATTCTACATTTTGACCGCCTTCAAAGATCGGGAAGAAATATCCTAATGAAGAAAATAATAATGTACCGTAAGCTACATTCCCAAGCCAAGCAGATAGCCAGTATCCCCACGCACTATTAAATCCCATAAAATTACCAAATCCTGTTTTTGCATAGCTAAAAATACCACCATCTAAATCTGGCCGTTTTACAGTTAGATTTTGAAAAGATAATCCAAGTGCAATCATCCCAATTCCTGTTATAACCCAGCCAATAATAATGGCTCCAGCACCAGCACCTTTTGCCATATCACTCGCTAAATTAAAGGCTCCACCGCCAATCATAGACCCAACTACAAGAGCCGTTAGTGTAAACAACCCTAATTTCTTATCTTCACCCATTCCACTCACCTCTCTTTAATTGCAATAACAATACAAAAGCAATAGTGAATGATAGTGTCTAAAGGAGGAGAAAGAAGAAAGGAAGACTCCCTTTCTTCTTTACTCCATGTTTCCTAAAGTAGCTGCCATAACCGCTTTAATTGTATGCATTCTATTTTCAGCTTGATCAAATACTTTTGAATGTTTACTGCGGAATACTTCGTCAGTTACCTCCATTTCTTTCAACCCATATTTCTCGTAAACTTCTTCGCCATACATCGTTTCAACATCATGAAATGCAGGTAAACAATGTAAGAAAATCACGTTTTCATTCCCTGTTTCTTTAATCATTTTCATATTTACTTGATAAGGTCTTAATAACTCGACACGTTCAGCAAATTTTTCTTCTTCCCCCATAGACACCCATACATCTGTATAAATTACATCTGCATTCGCAACAGCTTCTTCCACATTACTTGTTATCATTACCTGTTCATTATATTTTTTTGCTAAATCAATTACTTCTTGTGCAGGCCATAAAGATTCTGGTGTGCAAATACGTACATCCATTCCAACGATTGCTCCACCAACTAGTAAGCTATTAGCAACATTATTTCGTCCATCTCCAACGTAAACGAGCTTCACATTTTTCAACTTCCCTACATGTTCTCTAATTGTTAATAAATCTGCTAGTGTTTGTGTTGGATGCCACATGTCTGTTAATCCATTCCAAACTGGCACACCAGAATTTTGTGCTAAAGATTCTACAGTCTCATGATTAAATCCACGAAACTCAATTCCGTCAAACATACGCCCTAACACTTTTGCTGTATCCTCTACGGATTCTTTTTTCCCAAGCTGAATATCACCTTTCCCTAAATATTCAGGATTCGCCCCTAAATCTGTACATGCTACTGTAAATGCACAGCGCGTACGAGTGGAGGTTTTTTCAAATAAGAGCGCTACATTCTTATCTTCTAAATAATGATGCGGGATACCATTTTTCTTTTTCTCTTTTAATTCTGCTGCCAAATCTAGAAAATATAACAATTCTTCTTGTGTAAAATCTTTTTCTGCTAGAAAGCTTCTTCCTTTTAAATTTGGTCTAGTCATTAACATACTTCATCCCTACTTTCTCCGTTATTTATACTAAATATCTTTACGAACAATTGGCATACTCATGCAACGTGGCCCCCCACGACCACGAGATAATTCCGAACTTAGCACTTCAATTACTTCTATACCGTGCTCCCGTAATAACGTATTGGATACATAGTTGCGATCATATGTAACAACTACACCTGGTGCGATTGCTAATGTGTTCGAGCCATCATTCCATTGTTCACGAGCAGAAGCAATTACATCTCCTCCTCCACATGGAATAAGAACTAATTCACTTAAGCCTAATACCTCTTTTAATGCTTCCATTAAAGAAGTACGATGTGTAATTTTAAGAGTTTCCTCATCTGATCCTTTTTCTAAAATATAAATATTCATATTCCCTTTTGGCCCTTGAATGGCTGGATGAATTGTAAACTTGTCATAATCAACCATTGTAAATACTGTATCTAAATGCATAAATGCTCGGCATTTTGGAATTTCTATTGCTAACACTTTCTTAATTTTATTTTGTCGGCTAAAGAGATTTTTAGCTAAACGTTCAATTGCTTTAGCTGAAGTACGAGCAGACACTCCAATCGCAATTGTTTCTTCATTTAAAATTAGCTCGTCGCCACCTTCAATTGGAAATTTATAATCACGATCTAACCAGATTGGTACATTATGTTTTGCAAATCTTGGGTGATATTTAATGATGTACTCCATGAATAATGATTCACGTCTACGCGCTGGTTCTCTCATCTTATTTATCGTTAAGCCATCGCCCACGCTAGCTGCTGGATCACGAGTAAAATATAAATTAGGCATTGGATCTAAGTAAAACGGATAATGATCTTCCATTAATTCATATAAATGTGTCTTCTTACTTGTTTCAATTTCGTTTTTCCGTACACCGCCCATAATTTTTTGAATTAATTCTTCATTTGAAAAGGAAAGTAAATATTCTTTTAAAGTTTGATGTGCAACATTTACGTCAGCCTGTCCTTCTTTTAAAATACGATCAACAAATTCTTCTCGAAGTTTTTTATCTACTAACGCCTCAGCGGCTAGTTTTTCTAAATAAAGAACTTCAACACCCCGATTGCGTAACGTTTGTGCAAAATAATCATGCTCTTTTTGAATAATTGGTAAGTATGGAATATCATCAAATAATAATTGCTGCAAATAATCTGGCGTCAAGTTTTCCACTTCTTTACCCGGTCGTTTTAATAAAACCGTTTGTAATTCCCCAATTTCTGAAGTAACATGTATCGGATGTTTCATTTGTTGTACCTCCTTTTAAATATGTTTGATGTCTTACAAGTACATAATAAATGCTCTGCACTTTCATCTTTGTGAAAGTATCCACATTATCATTGTGAAATATTAAACAAGTTATTTTTTTAAAATCATACGAATTTGTATTTTTATAACAAACTCTCTCGCTTTTTCAATAAAAAACACATATATTACGCATATATGTTGAATATTTAACTTCCGTATTTAAACAAAAATCCTGTTTTTAATTTTATTAAAAACAGGATTTTTGCATCTAAATAATTAAATTTAATCTTTCTTCTATAATCTCCCTATCTGATTTCGACTGTGAAATTATAAGGCATGTATCATTTCCACATATACATCCTATTTTTTCTTTCCAATCTAACTCATCAAATAAAACACCAATAACATGTGCATTACCAGGTAATGTTTTAATAACCATTAATTGATCTACACAATCAGTGAGGTATGAAATTTATATTTCATAAAAGCGCAACAAACCGCTATATTACGCAGTTTTGTACTATATCAAAGATTATAAATGGCAACACTTTTCTGGTTATTTGTGACCAAATCCGTTACCGAAAAAATCGAAATAAAAACTAAAAAATAAAAGAGCACAGCGTGTTAATAAAGTGTCTCACCACTTTATTAACCGTCCGCCTACCATAACTAGGCAAACACTTGCTGTAACTCTTTATGTACCCCATTTTACCGTACATAAGGGTCTCCTAGCAACAGTTTGCTTACATTTGGCATTCTGTTGCTTTTTTGTTTAGACAAAGGAGCCTA
>NZ_QJTG01000015.1:0-131033 GCF_003217275.1 Bacillus sp. 196mf | reverse complement strand
GTAGCACCTGTGTTACCTTGAACACCTTGAGGTCCAGTAGCGCCGGTAGCACCAGTAGCACCTGTGTTACCTTGGACGCCTTGAGGTCCAGTGGCACCAGTAGCACCTGTGTTACCTTGAGCACCTTGAGGTCCAGTAGCGCCGGTAGCACCCGTGTTACCTTGAGGTCCAGTGGCACCGGTAGCGCCGGTAGCACCCGTGTTACCTTGAGGTCCAGTGGCACCGGTAGCGCCAGTAGCGCCCGTGTTACCTTGAGGTCCGGTAGCGCCAGTAGCGCCCGTGTTACCTCGAGGTCCAGTGGCACCGGTAGCGCCAGTAGCACCCGTGTTACCTTGAGGTCCGGTAGCGCCAGTAGCGCCCGTGTTACCTCGAGGTCCAGTGGCACCGGTAGCGCCAGTAGCGCCCGTGTTACCTTGAGGTCCAGTAGCGCCGGTAGCGCCCGTGTTACCTCGAGGTCCAGTGGCACCGGTAGCGCCAGTAGCGCCCGTGTTACCTCGAGGTCCGGTAGCACCAGTAGCGCCTGCTGGTCCAGTAGGTCCGGTAGGTCCTTGAATGAACGAAGCAGAATTAACTAGAGCAGTTTGTAATGCTGCTATTAATTTAAGAAGCTCTTGAAGTGTGCAAGGGTCAATTCGGAATAATTTTGTAATGTATAGTAAATAGTTAATGAGATTTTGAAGCTCAATAAATACAGCGCTTGCTACAAAGGTTGGATTTCTTAATATAGTTATTAAGTTTTTAATAATAGCTAACCCTTGTGCTTTCAGGGAGGAAGTAGCGTCTAGTGAACAAATAAATTTACTTAGTAGGTTCAATGTATCGATTAGATCTTCAATATTTTGGGGAGATGGATTTGCAAAAAGTGTTGGGATTATTTTTGTTAAATCAATAATAATCGCACGAAATGTTCTAAGTTGAGCTTTAGTAATTGGGATTGATGGAGTATTTGGGATTCGTCCAGCGCTACTTGGAAAGCATGGTTTGGAGAATTTGTTTTGATTGTCGTTATAACGAGACATTAAATCTCTCCTTTCTCACGAAAATGTGAACGAAACTCATCATAGTAGATGCAGAAATTAGTTAAATGGTCATAGTAAAATCGTTTGTTTAAAGAAAAAATAGAAAAAACGCCTTACAATAAGGCGTTTTTTCTATTTTCTGCGTATTGATAATATCGCTTTAATGAAATTTTTGATTTGAATCCAGCGAGTTTTATAATTTCTGATTCAGGAGTTTCTTTTTTTATTAAGTTTAAAATATAGGTGTTACGAAAATGTTGTCCTGAAATTCCTTTACGTAAATTGGCTCTAGCCACTTCGAGGCGAATCATTTTTTGTATAGCAATTTCCGTTAATGCCTTTGGTGCATCATTTTCATATACCCACCTGTATGTTCCACGGTTAAAATCAAATGCGACAAACAATGAATCATCACTATGATACTTAGGACGAACTGGTTCTGGGATACTTTTGTAATAATTATATAGTTGTTTTTTGTCTTCTTTTGCTAATGTAATTGTTCTTTCTACACCTGCGGTTGCTGGGATTGACAATGTGTTAGTTTCAAAGTGAACGTGATGCATTGTTAATGCTGTAAGTTCCTGTAAGGATAAACCGTAGTCGATCAATAGATTTAAAATAGCAATATTGCGATCCATTAATAAAGGGCGCACAGGAAGTTGTTTTTCTGAAAGTCCTTCTAATGAAGTGACTATATACTTTAATCTTTTTTCTTCATCAGGTGAAATGAAATCTTCGTTACGAAGTGTACGGTCTGGTTGAATAGATATTTCCATATTCTTCAATGGATTGGGAATGTTTAGAAAGTGATGCATTCTATTTAATACAGTAAATACACGATGCATCGTTTTTTCTGAGTAATGTCGATTCGTTTTTAAATCGGAAAAGTAATCTTCGTAGTCTTTTGTACAAAGTGTAGCCCATATATTACTGGAAGGGAGCTTTTTGTTTTTTTCTAACCAATGTCCGAAGTCTTCAACGTCATAAACATAACGTTTAATAGTTGAGGGTTTTCGGCCTTTATTCAATAAAAAAATAGAAAAGGCTTGTATTGTATCATGGAATTCCGTTGTCTCCATAGTCCCACCACCTTAATTATTTCTTATATTATAGCAAACTTTTCTGAAAATAGGCATTTACAAGGGGGACAGGAATAATAATATTTGGTGAGTGGATAAAGTGAAACTATAATCAGTGGGGATTTTGTTCATCCTCTGCGATTATTAGTTGAACCAATCGGGCATTTACGGGCGGTTATCTCCCGCTTAAATACCAAGCGTTTGCTGAATGTCGAGGTGGGAGTCTTACTGCTCGCAAATAGCGGGATAAAATGAGGTGATTGTATGGAACAATCGATGCGAAAGAAAAACAACAATCAAATTAATATTGTGTTAAACCATCGAAAGAAAATTTCTTTGCCAGCCGCAGAAAATAAAACGGTAATTTCAAATGAAACTACAATTAAACATGAAATGCTGCAGAGAATTGAAGAAGAGATGGGGAAGCTTGTTGGGATGGATGATATAAAAAAGATAATAAAAGAAATATATGCTTGGATTTATGTGAATAAAAAAAGACAAGAGAAGGGATTGAAGTCTGAGAAGCAAGTGCTTCATATGCTGTTTAAAGGGAATCCGGGTACAGGGAAGACAACTGTTGCTAGAATGATAGGAAAATTGCTGTTTGAGATGAATATTCTATCGAAAGGCCACTTGGTTGAAGCTGAACGTGCTGATCTTGTAGGAGAGTACATCGGCCATACAGCTCAAAAAACAAGAGACTTAATAAAAAAAGCAATGGGAGGTATTTTGTTTATTGATGAGGCGTATTCTTTAGCTCGAGGAGGAGAGAAGGACTTTGGAAAAGAAGCAATTGATACGCTTGTAAAACATATGGAAGATAAACAACATGGTTTTGTATTGATTTTAGCTGGATATTCAAGAGAGATGAATCACTTTCTTTCATTAAATCCAGGGCTGCAATCTCGTTTTCCATTTATTATTGAATTTGCGGATTACTCGGTAAATCAGCTATTGGAAATTGGAAAGAGAATGTATGAAGATCGTGAATATCAGTTATCAAAAGAAGCTGAATGGAAATTTAGGGATCATTTACATGCGGTGAAGTATTCGTCGCAAATTACATCGTTTAGTAATGGGCGATATGTACGGAATATTGTTGAAAAATCAATTCGTACACAGGCGATGCGGTTGTTGCAAGAAGATACGTATGATAAAAATGATTTAATTGGAATATCGAGTATGGATTTGATGCTCGAAGAGGAGACGCACAGTACATAAACTGTGCGTCTATTTTTGTGTATAAGTTCGTTTACTCTTTTTTTGCTTTTTCTTGGTGCGCTTTATGGAAGCGTTCCATTTTAGCGCTCTTTTCGTGTGCTGAATTAGGGTCGTGTCCAAATTGGTTTACTGAACTTTTTTGAGCTCCTTTATTAACGTGGTTTGTCATTTGTATTCACCTCACTTTAAAAATTAGTATAAACATTATATAAAGAAAAAATCGTTAGAAAAGAAAAACCTCTTTACGATATGTAAAGAGGTTAGATTGCTATTTATGCATTGAACGTTCTTTCGTTTCGATACGTCTGTGCGGTAAATGCCATTTGTAATGAATAGAAACCATGCGGAAGCAAACAATTAAAATGAATAAAATGTAAAGGGCCCAATCGCTAACAATAATTTGAGCGCCAATTAAGAAACCTGCTAAAATTGTCCAAAAGGCATATACTTCAGCTCGAAGAACGAGAGGTTTTCTGCGGGCTAAAAGGTCGCGAATGATACCGCCGCCGATACCAGTTAAAACAGCTGCCACGATTGTGGCACTAATTGGTAAATTTAATTTTTGAGCATATAATGCTCCTTGTACAGCAAATGCTGATAAGCCGATAGCGTCAGTGATATTTTCCCACTTTTTCCAATGTCTAATTAACTTATTTGGAAAAAGAAAAATAATAGTCATTGATAAAAGTGCGATTTGGAATAACATGTCTTGTTGCCAAAACGCGACAATCGGATAACCGATTAATAAATTACGAAGGGCACCTCCCCCAAATGCGGTTGCCATTCCTAAAATATACACCCCGAAAATATCATAATCCTCTTCCATTGCAACAATGGCTCCGCTTAGTGCGAAAGCGATTGTGCCTATGATGCTAAAAATCTCCCATGCCATGAATTTTCTCCCCCGCTAACTAGATGAAATGTGCTTCCTCTGCTATTATATTAGAAGGTTTAAATTTCGAAAAGGATGAGTGAACATATTTGATGGAAGAAAAAGAAAAAGTCATATTAGTAGGCTGTCAATTGCCGCAAGATGATGATGAAAAATTTATGCATTCCATGAAAGAGCTTGCATCACTAGCTAAGACTGCGAGAGCGGAAGTGTTAGTTTCAACAACGCAAAAACGACCAAAGTTTCATCCGGCAACTTACATAGGTAAAGGGAAATTAGAAGAGCTTACAATGCTAACTGAAGAATTAGAGCCGGATGTTATTATATTTAATAATGAATTAACGCCGAGTCAAATTCGGAATTTATCCTCAGTATTAGATTCGAGAGTAATTGATCGAACGCAACTAATACTAGATATTTTTGCGCAACGTGCGAAGTCGAGGGAAGGTAAGCTTCAAGTAGAATTAGCTCAGTTGCAATATACAATGCCACGTCTTATGGGGCAAGGGTTGTCCTTATCACGTCTTGGTGGTGGTATTGGAACGAGAGGACCGGGTGAGACGAAACTTGAGACGGATCGTCGTCATATTCGATCGCGTATTGATGAAATAAAGAAACAACTTGCAGTTGTTGTGGAACACCGAAAAAGATATCGTGAGAGAAGAAAAGACAATAAAGTATTTCAAATTTCATTAATAGGCTATACAAATGCAGGGAAATCGACACTGTTTAATAGATTAACGGAAGCTAATACGTTTGAAGAAAACCTTCTGTTTGCAACACTAGACCCAACGACGAGGAAGATGCCCTTACCTTCTGGTTATACAGTATTACTAACTGATACTGTTGGTTTTATACAAGATTTACCCACTTCATTAATTGCTGCTTTTCGTTCAACACTGGAAGAAGCGGGGGAAGCAGATATTATTTTACATGTAGTTGATTCTGCGGATCCTAACTACATAGGGCATGAAAAAACAGTAAAACGATTATTATCAGAACTTGAAATTAATCATATTCCTATTATTACGTTATATAATAAAAAAGATGAATTACATCAAAACTTTATTCCGTTTCCGAAAAGTGATTTCTTAATGACTAGTGCTTTTGAAGAAAGTGATTTATTGCGTATAAAAGAAGCGATAGAAATGAAAATGAAGAAAGAAATGGATCGTTATCGAGTAGAAATCCCTCCGAGTGAAGGTAAGTTATTAACGCTTTTAAAGACGGAAACGCTATTAGCAAAGATGGAGTTTCTGGAAGATAAATTTGTATATGATTGTGCAGGGTATATTTTTACTCATTCATCGCTTAATGTGCAATTAAAGAGATTTTTAGTGGAAGAAGGAGAAAATAAAAATGTTTGATCGTTTGAAAAATGGAGAAAAAATTGCTCCAATCGTAAAAGAAGTAGAGAATCAGATTACAGAAGTACATAAACGTGCGGATGAAGTAATTGAAAGTAATCAGTTTCGTGTATTAGAAAGTTTTCGTAAACATAAAATTAGTGACTCGCATTTTATCCCGACGACAGGTTATGGTTATGATGATATTGGCCGTGATACGTTAGAAAAAGTGTATGCTGATGTATTTGGGGCGGAAGCTGGACTTGTTCGTCCGCAAATTATTTCAGGTACTCACGCTATTTCTACAGCGTTATTCGGTATTTTACGTCCAGGAGATGAGTTATTGTACATTACTGGGAAACCGTATGATACGTTAGAGGAAATCGTTGGTGTGCGTGGGAAAGGTGTAGGTTCATTTAAAGAATATAATATTGGTTACAATGCAGTTCCGCTAACTGAAGGTGGGCTTGTTGATTTTGAAGCTGTTGCAGCAGCGATTCATAGTAATACGAAAATGATCGGTATTCAGCGCTCGAAAGGTTATGCTACTCGTCCATCGTTTACTATTTCTCAAATTAAAGAGATGATCGCGTTTGTTAAAGAAATTAAACCTGATGTTGTTGTGTTTGTAGATAATTGTTATGGGGAGTTTATTGAAGAGCAAGAGCCGTGTCATGTTGGTGCAGATTTAATGGCGGGTTCGCTTATTAAAAACCCAGGCGGGGGAATTGTAAAAACTGGTGGTTACATTGTCGGTAAAGAACAGTATGTTGAAGCGTGTGCATATCGTTTAACATCTCCGGGAATTGGTGCGGAAGCTGGAGCGTCTTTATACAGTCTGCAAGAAATGTATCAAGGGTTCTTCTTAGCGCCACATGTTGCAGGACAAGCGCTGAAAGGTGCAATTTTTACAGCTGCGTTTTTAGAAAAGTTAGGAATGAACACGTCACCAGCGTGGAATGCACCAAGAACAGACTTAATTCAATCTGTTCAATTTGATGATAAAGACCGTATGGTTGCCTTCTGCCAAGCGATTCAATATGCATCTCCAATTAATTCGCATTTTACTCCGTATGCAAACTATATGCCAGGTTATGAAGATGATGTAATTATGGCGGCGGGAACATTTATTCAAGGTGCAAGTATTGAATTGTCTGCTGATGGTCCGATTAGACCACCGTATGTTGCATATGTGCAAGGTGGATTAACGTATTCGCATGTTAAAATTGCGATTTGTTCTGCGATTGATGAATTGATTGAAAAGAATTTATTAACAATTTCTTAAAGGGGAGCTGTCGATATCGGCAGCTTTTTTCGTATAAAAGTAACGATTTATGCGATTAGAAAAAAGAATGAAAAAATTTATAAAAAAATCATGTAAGAAAAGCTAACATCTATTGACACTAAACATAACATGTTATAAAATGAGAAGCAGTTAAGGCGAAGGAGGAACTGAAAAATGAAAGAAGATAGACGTTCTGCCCCGCTGTTTCCAATTGGTATTGTTATGGATTTAACACAATTGTCTGCACGTCAAATTCGCTACTATGAAGAGCATAATCTTGTTTCTCCAACCCGTACAAAGGGGAATCGTAGATTATTTTCATTTAACGATGTAGATAAGTTGTTAGAGATTAAAGATTTGTTAGATCAAGGCTTGAATATGGCTGGTATTAAGCAAGTGTTACTAATGAAAGAAAATCAAACAGAAGCAGTGAAAGTAAAAGAAGAAACGAAAGAAATTTCAAAAACTGAGCTTCGCAAAATACTTCGAGATGAACTACAACATACAGGTAGATTCAATCGAACTTCATTGCGACAAGGTGACATTTCAAGATTTTTTCACTAAAGATAACTGATTCTGAAGGCGATTAGAGGGACTAAGGAGGAATTTATAATGTCTAGATACACAAAAGAAGATATTTTCCGTTTGGCGAAAGAAGAGAATGTAAAGTATATCCGTTTACAATTTACGGACCTTTTAGGGGTAATTAAAAACGTAGAGATTCCAGTGAGACAATTAACGAAAGCTCTTGATAACAAAATGATGTTTGATGGATCTTCGATTGAAGGTTTCGTACGTATTGAAGAATCTGATATGTATTTATATCCTGATTTAGACACTTGGGTAATTTTCCCTTGGACAGCTGAAAAAGGTAAAGTAGCTCGACTAATCTGTGATATTTACAATGCAGATGGCACTCCATTTGATGGAGACCCACGTAACAACTTAAAACGTGTGTTAAAAGAAATGGAAGCTTTAGGATTTTCAGACTTCAATCTTGGACCAGAGCCAGAATTCTTCCTATTTAAGGTTGATGAAAAAGGAAATCCAACATTAGAATTAAATGATAACGGTGGATACTTCGACCTTGCGCCGATGGATCTAGGGGAAAACTGTCGTCGTGATATCGTTCTTGAACTTGAAGAAATGGGATTTGAAATTGAAGCATCTCACCATGAGGTTGCTCCAGGGCAGCATGAAATTGACTTTAAATATGCAAATGCAATTCGCTCATGTGATGACATTCAAACATTCAAACTTGTTGTAAAAACAATTGCCCGTAAACATGGTTTACACGCAACATTTATGCCGAAACCACTATACGGTGTGAACGGTTCAGGTATGCACTGTAACTTATCATTATTTAAAAATGGTGAGAACGTATTCTTTGATGCAAACGGTGACTTACAACTAAGTGATGATGCTCGTCACTTCATCGCAGGTATTTTAAAACATGCACCAGCATTTACAGCGATAGCAAATCCAACTGTAAACTCATATAAACGTCTAGTACCTGGATATGAAGCGCCTTGTTACGTAGCGTGGTCTGCACAAAACCGTAGCCCGTTAGTACGTATCCCTGCATCTCGTGGTATTAGTACACGCGTAGAAGTACGTAGTGTTGACCCAGCTGCAAACCCATATTTAGTAATGGCTACATTATTAGCTGCAGGTCTTGATGGAATTAAAAACAAATTAACTCCACCAGCTGCAGTAGACCGTAACATCTATGTAATGACAAAAGAAGAGCGCGAAGAAGCAGGTATCGTTGACTTACCAGCAACATTAGCGCAAGCGTTAGTTACATTACAATCTAATGAAGTAGTATGCGGTGCACTAGGAGAACACTTACTTGAGCACTTCATCGAAGCGAAAGAGATTGAGTGGGATATCTTTAGAACACAAGTTCACCAATGGGAACGCGATCAATATATGTCTCTATACTAAGAGGCTTGAACCCTTGATACAACTCGTATCAAGGGTTTTTTAATTCCCTATTATTACAATTTTATATGGTTGCAAAATGAAAAACAGCCACATAAAAGCCAATAATTAATAACAAGTAGTGATATCATAGAAAAACATTATCAGATGATAAATGTAAGTTTTATATAATTTGTGAAATGAAAAAGCCTTGATACTACGGTATCAGGGCTTTTTTAGTGAAGTTATTGGATATGTTAACTACTAGATAATGGATTGTTTTTGGTTATTTTGAATCATGTTACTAAGAAAATCTTTTCAAAAGAATTGATCTTATCTTTTTTAATCACTTGTGCTAAAACTTAATAAATCTTTACTGCCTTGTACAACGCGAGCGATGATTTTTATGTCCTCATCTGCAAGGCTATAAGTTTGTGGCTTGTGAATCAGATTATTACTCAATGATATTAACGTAATGATGCTCAGTTATAACACAGTCTTATTCAGAATTTCGTTAGTTCATTTTCTAAATTTAGGGAATAAATATAACTTAGTACCTTGCAATAAATAATACTAAGTGGTATATTATGGATAAAACAGGTACCGTGTATTGAACAGTACTAAGATAGGAAAGGAGGATAACACTTGAACGTTCAGTTTAAAAAAGGTGTGCTTGAACTTTGTGTATTAGCACTTGTAAAACGTAAAGATAGTTACGGTTATGAACTTGTTCAGCAAATTTCTAGTAAATTTTTAATATCGGAAGGGTCAGTATATCCTTTGTTACGTCGTTTGACGAAAGAAGGGTATTTTCAAACGTATTTAAAGGAATCTACAGAAGGGCCACCTCGTAAATATTATCAATTAACAGAGCAAGGGGAGACGCAATTTCATTTGTTAGTAACAGAATGGCGTGATTTTGCGAAAGGGGTACAAGAAATTATTGAAGGGGTGGAATGGGATGAGTAAAGAAGGGTTTCTTAAAGAATTATCAAGTTATCTTAGAAAGTTACCAGAGGAAGAGAGGCAAGATATTTTATTGGATTATGAAGAGCACTTTCAGTTTGGACTAGAAGAGGGGAAAACTGAATCAGAAATAATTCAGGGCCTTGGTTCTCCGAAAGTAATCGCAAAAGAGTTACTTGCGATGTATCGCTTCGATGAAATGAAAAAAAATCCATCGACTTCAAATGTGACAAGAGCTGTTATGGCAGCGATTGGACTTAGTTTGTTTAATTTTATTATTGTGTTAGGCCCGTTAGTCGCAATTGTTGCTTTTATATTTTCTTTTTGGATTGGTGGTATTGCTAGTGTAGTAACACCATTTTTCGTTATTGGAAAAGTATTTATGGGTACTTTTATATGGTTGGATCTTTTCGTTAGTATAACGTTTGTTGGAGTAGGTTTATTGTTGTGTATTATCGCTTTTTATAGTACAAAGTGGTTTAAGAGATTGTGTGTACGATATGTAATATGGAACTTCAAAATGATAAAAGGAGAGTAAATGATGAAAAAACTATTTTTAATCGCTATCGCTTGTATCATTATTGGAGTAATAGGAATTTCCCAAACATATGAAAAAGCAGTACAAACTGCTGAAAAAGGCGATAAAGAAGATGTAATTAAAAACGAAACATTAAAAAATATAGAAGTTAAGTTAGATGCCGGAGATATTGTTATCCAAAAATCTCCTGATTCTTCTTTTTATGTAAAGCAATCAGGAGATGTACGTAAACAAGAGATTCGTATTGCAGAAGATGGTGACACATTAAAAATTATTGGGGAAAGAGAAAAAGGTGCTTCATTTGATTTTTCTTTTTATGATTTTAGGTTTCAAACGTCTAAATTGACTCTCCTTGTGCCCGAACGCTCTTATCAAGATGTAAAAGTAAATTCATCTGCTGGACAAATCGAAATGAGTGATGTGAAAAGTGATAGCGTAAGTGTTAGAACACTTGCTGGAGAAGTAGAGTTGAAACAAGTAACGGCTAAGAATGTGGAGGGATCGACAAAAGCTGGTGAGGTGAACTTTAAGAAGGTATTAGGGAAAGTGACCGCAAAAACAACAAGTGGGGAAATAAATATTCAAGATCATGATTCCAAGTATAATCTAGAAGCGAGTTCAACTGCGGGAGATATAGATATTACTTTATCGGAAAAACCACAAGATGCGGTAATTACTGGGCAAAGTGCTGCTGGAGATGTAACAATTTTTAATGAAGAAAATAATAACGTAACAATTGGCAATGGTAGTAAAAAGATTAGCGGTAAAACGGCTGCGGGAGATGTGACGATTGAAACTCGTTAATAAGAAATAGAATGTATGGAAATCTATCAAAATACAAAAAAGAAGATAATTACCGTATATAAATAAGGTAATTATCTTCTTTTTATTATTTTTAATGTAAATCACGATATACGCCAATTACTTTCCCGATAACGGAAACTTGTTTTAAAATGATAGGTTCTAATGAAGAGTTTTCTGGTTGTAGACGGAAATGGTCTTTTTCTTTATAGAAACGTTTAACAGTTGCTTCGTTATCTTCTGTTAAAGCGACTACAATTTCACCATTATATGCAGACTGTTGTTGGCGAACAACAACTAAATCTCCATCGAAAATACCAGCTTCAATCATACTATCTCCAGAAATACGTAACATGAACACTTGGTCTGCTCCAGCAACAATACTAGCTGGAAGTGGGAAATGTTCCTCTACGCTTTCGACCGCTGTAATTGGTAAACCGGCAGTAACTTTTCCGACAATTGGAACTTGAATAACAGATTGTGTTTCCGTATCCATTCGGTCTTCACCTAAAATTTCAATGGCACGTGGTTTTGTTGGATCGCGTCGAATGTATCCTTTTTCTTCTAATCGTGATAAATGTCCGTGCACTGTAGAACTAGAAGCGAGGCCGACTGCTTGACCAATTTCACGTACGGAAGGTGGATATCCTTTTTCTTGTACTTTTAGCTTAATAAAGTCGAGAATGTCTTGCTGGCGTTTCGTTAACTTTTCCATGTTTTCTAACACCTCGTTTTCTTTCATTTTTCTTATTAATAAGTATAACATGTGAAAAAACATTCTACAAACATAAGTTCGAACAAATGGCGGATTTATGTTACACTATAGGGAAATAATAGGGAGAAAGAGGGGTTCAAAATGAATGCAATTATTTATGCACGTGTGAGTACAACGAAAGAAGCGCAAGAAACATCATTATTACGTCAAAAAGATGAATTATTGCATTTAGCTGAGCGCTATCAAATGAATGTTACTAAGGTGATTGAAGAGCAGGCTAGTGGATATACAATTGAACGTGACGGTATATTAGAGGTGCTGGATACAATTCGAGACGAACAAATTGATGTGTTACTTATACAAGATGAAACGCGCCTTGGTAGAGGAAATGCGAAGATCGCATTAATGCATTGTTTACATAAAGAAGGCATAAAAGTATATACGCATACACATAATGGTGAATTACAATTGTCGGATTCTGATTCGATGGTATTAGATATTATTGGTATTGTTGAAGAATATCAAAGAAAGATTCATAATTTGAAAATTAAACGAGGTATGCAACGTGCAGTAGAAAAAGGTTATCGTCCAGAAAATAATTTAAAAAATCGTCATTTAAGTGTAGGAAGAGAGAAAAAAGAAGTGCCAATTGAGGAAATTGTACGTTTGCGAAAAAGTGAACTCACGTTTGAAGAAATTGCAGCAACATTACGTGGATTTGGTCATAATGTTTCAAAGGCGACTGTACATCGTAGATATGTAGAGTATACGAAGCAATTGCTTGATAAAGAAGAGTAACTATTGTATGATAATAATCAGTTTTGATTAGAAGGGGGATTCGAGATGATTAATCACGAACTCGTTGAACGCATTAACTTCTTAGCGAAAAAAGCAAAAGCTGAAGGTTTAACTGAAGAAGAGCAACGTGAGCGTCAATCGCTACGTGAACAATATTTAAAAGGATTTCGTCAAAATATGTTAAACGAACTTAAAGGAATTAAAGTTGTTAACGAAGAAGGTACAGATGTTACACCGACGAAATTAAAAGCTTTAAAAAAGCAAGATAATGCAAAATTAAATTAAAAGATGGGCGAAGCCCATCTTTTTTTATTTGTAAAAATCGTTATTTAATAACTTTCCAGTTGTTATTAACTGTTGCTTCTATCGTTTTATGTTCCAATATATAATTAGCGATAAGTTCAGACATATCTGTGGGTATATCTTTTACTACCGGTTTGTTTTGAAACATAAAGAAATTTCCCCCGCCACTTGCACGATAATTATTCATTACAACTTCATATTCTTCATTCGTATTAAGAGGAGCACTGTTATGCTGTAAAGATTCTACTCTTTCACCAATTGGTTTTGAAATGTTTAATACATATGAAATCCCTTCCCACATATCATAATTATAATGTTGTGGTTTTGGTTCTATGTAGGTAGGACTTACGATGATGGATCCATCTGTTTTTAATGTGAAATAAGAAGCAGAGAGTTCAAGAGCGGCTTTTATATCAGCTCCAGTTATTCTAATTACTTTTAATGTGTTTGGATAAATATAATTAGAAACGATGTCACGCATTGTTACATGTTCCGGGAAACCTGGAGATGTATTATGGAACAAACTTGTACAAGAAATTGATACCTTAGCTATATCCATCTGTATTTTATTTATGAATTCGATAAAAGGATGATCGTGCAAACGAGTTTGCATAGCATCTGAAATTTGCATGTCCCCCTGAATGATTCCAATAGGTTGATCAAGCCACTTTTGTGTTTTCTCTTCGTAATCGGCTACCAATGAAAGTACATCTTGGTCCGCTTCAATTCCTTGTACAGATAATAATTCAGAAGAGCTCTCTTTTTTTACCCATTTACGTTTCGTTTTTTCGAATGTTACTTTTACTTTTCCGACTGAGTGTCCATTGCATCCGGTCTGTAAAATTGTTACACCGTTAGCCATTGTGTGAGAAATTTCTCGGTGTTGATGACCTGTTAGTAAAAGATCTATGCCTTCAATTTCATGGCACATTGCATATCCTTGGTTTTCACCTGTTAACACTTCAGTAGGTTCCCCGGTTTGTAAATCTTTTTCAAATCCACCGTGATAGGCTACGACTAATAAATCGGGTTTCTCATGTTCGCGAATATAAGAAACCCATTTTTTTGTAGTCTTTAATGCATCTTCAAATAGTAAATCTTTAATGTGATGGGCCTGTTCCCAATTTGGGATGTAATGTGTTGTTACCCCTAAAATAGCGATTTTTATATTGGATTCAATCTGTTTGATTAAATAAGGTTTTCCGAAATAGGGTTTGTTTATGTTTTTATCTAATATGTTTGCTGATAGGTACGGGAAGTTCGCAGTAGTCACAGCATTATTTAATATATTCATCCCGTAATTAAATTCATGATTGCCGATAATTGCAGCGTCATATTGTAAGTAATTCGCTAATAAGGACATTGGATTTTTTTTGTTTTTTTCGTATGTAACGTAATGATAAGTAAATGGTGTTCCTTGAATAAAGTCGCCATTATCAATTAAAAGAACGTTTGTATTTTGGGAACGTTCTTTTTTTATAAGAGTAGAAATTTTAGCTAAACCAAGTTCTGCTGGGGAGTTATCTTGGTAGTGAATAGGATAAACAGTGCCATGTATATCGCTTGTTAATAAGATGTTTAAAGTTACAGTTTGATTTTGTTCCAATATGACTCACCTTTTCTATTGTTATCTTCCAATTAATCATATCAAATATGTGAAGTGAATTTTGATGTGAATGTATAGAATGTGTAAAGATTCTGTAAATAACCAATTGTGTATCAAAATATGTGATATATTTCTTCATGTTTACGGAAGGTTATTTTATAACAAGAAAAATGGAGGCATTAATATGTTGAAAAAAGTTTTTGCAATGAGTACAACAGTTGTACTAGCGGCCGGATTATTAAGTGGCTGCGGGACGAAAGAGTCCAGTGCAAGTAAAAATGAAGATACGAAAAAAGGTTATGTACCAAAGACCTTAAATGTTCAATTTGTTCCTTCTCAAAATGCGGATACGTTAGAGGCAAAGGCAAAACCATTGGAAAAGCTATTAAGCGATAAATTAAATATTCCGGTAAAAGTTAGTATTTCAACGAACTACAATACAATTGTAGAAGCGATGGCATCTAAACAAGTAGATGTAGGATTTTTACCGCCAACAGCGTACGTATTAGCACATGAAAAGAAGGCTGCAAATGTAATTTTACAAGCACAACGTTTTGGAGTAGAGGATGAAACAGGAGCTCCTACAAAAGATTTAGTAGATTATTATAAATCTGAGTTTGTTGTTAAAAAAGACTCTAATATAAATAGTGTAAAAGATTTAAAAGGTAAAAAGATTGGTTATCAAGACGTAACATCATCAGCAGGGTATGTATGGCCTGCAGCTGTTCTATTAAAAGAGGGAATTGATCCGTTAAAAGATGTGAAACCTGTTACATTAAAAGGTCACGATCAGTCGCTTATTGCTCTTTTAAATGGTGACGTAGATGCAGCTGTTGTATTCCAAGATGCTCGTAATATTGTAAAAAAGGATTATCCGAATATATTTGATCAAACGAAAATAGTGAAATTTACTGAGAAAATTCCGAACGATACAATTTCTGTACGCTCGGATTTAGATGCAGAGTGGAGCAAGAAATTACAGGATGCTTTCATTGAAATTGGAAAAAATGAGGAAGGCCGTAAAATCATTAAAGAAGTATATTCTCATGAAGGATATATTAAATCTGATGATAGTAAATTTGATATTGTTCGTGAATATGGAAAGACAGTGAAGACGCAATAATACATAGTGAAATGGCGGCTAGCTGGAAGGTGTGAGATTTCAGTTAGTTTGCCGTTTTTTAGTTATTGATAATACATTGAAAGTAGGTAAGATGTGTGATAGAGTTTCGAAATGTTTCCAAAATGTATCCGAATGGCACAAAGGGATTGAATAATATAAATTTAAAGATTCAAAAAGGTGAGTTTATTGTAATGGTCGGATTATCCGGAGCTGGAAAATCTACACTTCTCAGATCCGTAAATCGTCTTCATGAGATTACCGAAGGAGAAATCATTATTGAAGGTGAGTCTATTACTTCTGCGAAAGGAAAAGGATTAAGGCGTATGCGCCGGGATATCGGTATGATCTTCCAAAGTTTTAACCTTGTAAAGCGATCAACAGTATTAAAAAATGTATTAGCTGGTCGTGTTGGATATCATTCCACATTACGTACAACGTTAGGTTTGTTTCCGAAAGAAGATGTGGAGCTCGCATTTCAAGCGTTAAAAAGAGTGAATATTTTAGAAAAAGCATATGCGCGTGCTGATGAATTATCAGGAGGACAACAGCAACGTGTATCGATAGCTAGAGCATTGGCGCAAGAAGCAAAAATCATATTGGCAGATGAGCCTGTTGCATCGTTAGATCCACTTATGACAAAGCAAGTGCTAGATGATTTGAAAAAAATTAATGAAGATTTTGGAATCACGACAATTGTAAATTTACATTCTATTGATTTGGCTAGACAATATGCGACACGCATTATCGGATTACATGCAGGAGAAATTGTTTTTGACGGTTTAGTAGAAGAAGCAACGGATGAAAAATTTGCTGAAATTTATGGGGACGTTGCTCAGAAAAGCGAATTATTAGAGGTGGCAGTAAAATGAATGACGTGACGATATATTCAAATGAAATACCGAAGCCGCCGAGTAAATTGAAACATATGTTAACGTTTATTTTAGTTATTTTAATGCTGTGGAGTAGTAGTGTACAAGTAGATGCATCATTTTCAAAACTGGTAGACGGTTTTCCCAATATGGTAGATCTATTGAAAGAAATGGTGCCACCTGATTGGAGTTATTTTCAAGTTATTACAACAGCGATGTTAGATACAATACGTATGGCGATTATCGGGACGACCTTAGGAGCGATTTTAGCTATTCCACTTGCATTGTTTGCAGCAAGTAATGTGTTTACTAACACATTTTTATACAGTCTAGCTCGAATGATTTTAAATTTTATACGAACAATACCAGATTTATTATTGGCGGCTATTTTCGTAGCGATTTTTGGAATTGGGCCACTTCCAGGTATTTTGGCTCTTACTTTTTTTTCAATTGGACTTGTAGCGAAATTGTTGTATGAATCAATTGAATCAATTGACCCTGGCCCACTAGAAGCGATGACAGCTGTAGGGGCTACTAAGGTACAATGGATTGTTTATGGAGTCATTCCACAAGTAAAAGCACACTTTGTTTCCTATGTACTATATACATTTGAGGTGAATGTACGTGCAGCGGCTGTCCTAGGTTTAGTAGGAGCAGGTGGTATTGGACTATATTATGATCGTACACTTGGATTTTTACAATATCAACAAACTGCTTCTATAATTATCTATACCCTTATTGTTGTTTTGTTAATTGACTACATTAGTACATTGTTGCGGGAGAAACTATAATGAATAGAACGACGATGATTGTGCCAAAACCGAAGAAACCGAGTATATATCGCTGGATTATTTTAATAGCACTTACAGTTGTATATGTATGGGCCTTTTCAGGAGTACCATTAGAAGGGATAAAGGACACAGCAGGTGAAATCACGAAAGCAATTATGACAGGGATATTAAATCCAGACTGGTCGTATGTATCTTTGCCAGATGGTGAAGATTTATTACATGGATTAATTGATACGTTGGCAATTGCGATATTAGGTACATTTATTTCTGCATTTTTATCTGTTCCGTTTGCCTTTTGGGCGGCAATGAATATGAGTAGTGGAAAATTAACTTCAGGATCTGGGAAATTTGTACTTAGTTTTGTTCGTACGTTTCCTGAATTAGTTATGGCTCTTTTATTTATAAAAGCTGTTGGTCCAGGCTCTTTTGCAGGAGTATTAGCTTTAGGATTACATTCTATTGGAATGTTAGGGAAACTATATTCAGAAGGAATTGAAAACATAGATAAAGGACCGACGGAAGCGTTGCTAGCAACAGGAGCAAACCGTTTTCAAATACTTTGGTATGCAGTGTTACCAGATTTTCTATCGTATACGTTATACAGATTTGAAATTAATGTACGATCCGCTGCGATTTTAGGGGTTATTGGAGCGGGAGGGATTGGTACACCTTTAATTTTTGCGCTGAGTTCACGGAATTGGTCTCGTGTTGGTATTATTTTATTAGGTATTATTTTAATGGTAATTATAATTGATTTGATTTCAAGTTCGATTCGGAAACGGATTGTTTAACTTATTTGAAAAGCATCGAAGTTAGATGCTTTTTTATGTTTTTAAAAACGTATTTAAAAAAGTAAGAATAGAAGGAAATTGTATAAATATACAGATAATTCTCTGTCTTTTTAAAATAAAAATAATGAAAAAGTATGTCATATTGAATGCCCATACATTCCCGGAAACATTGATTTTTTTATAAAAAATCAAAAAAATATCAACATATTTGTCGATACATGTTGTATAATCTTGCGTGGGAAGCTATCATATAAATGTATAAAACGTTTACTAATATAAGCGAAGGGAAGAATAGCATGTCACATTCAATCGAACAACTTTCTATCAACACGATTCGCACATTATCCATCGATGCGATTGAAAAAGCAAACTCTGGTCACCCAGGAATGCCAATGGGTGCAGCACCAATGGCTTATACATTATGGACTC
The DNA here is from genome assembly GCF_003217275.1 of Bacillus sp. 196mf. Classification (NCBI taxonomy): domain Bacteria; kingdom Bacillati; phylum Bacillota; class Bacilli; order Caryophanales; family Bacillaceae; genus Bacillus; species Bacillus sp. 196mf. The sequence continues at coordinate 112,538 of NZ_QJTG01000015.1, read as the reverse complement.
AATTTATGAAACACAATCCAAATAACCCAACGTGGTTTAACCGTGATCGTTTCGTATTATCTGCAGGTCATGGTTCAATGTTATTATACAGCCTACTTCACCTATCTGGTTATGATGTAACAATGGATGACTTAAAGAACTTCCGTCAATGGGGAAGCAAAACTCCAGGACATCCTGAGTACGGTCATACAGCTGGTGTAGATGCAACGACTGGTCCACTTGGACAAGGTATTGCAACTGCTGTAGGTATGGCAATGGCTGAAAGACATTTAGCTGCTAAATATAACCGTGATGCGTATAATGTAGTAGATCATTATACATACGCTATTTGTGGTGATGGAGATTTAATGGAAGGCGTTTCTGCTGAAGCATCTTCATTAGCTGCTCATTTACAATTAGGTCGCCTTGTTGTGCTTTATGATTCAAACGATATTTCATTAGATGGCGATTTAAATCGTTCATTCTCTGAAAGTGTAGAAGATCGTTACAAAGCATACGGATGGCAAGTAATCCGTGTTGAGGATGGAAACGATATTGAAGCAATCGCGAAAGCAATTGAAGAAGCGAAAGCTGACGAAAAACGCCCAACGCTAATTGAAGTAAGAACGACAATTGGTTTCGGTTCTCCAAACAAATCAGGAAAATCAGCTTCACATGGTTCTCCACTTGGTGTAGAAGAAACAAAATTAACGAAAGAAGCATATGCTTGGACTGCTGAGCAAGATTTCCACGTAGCAGAAGAGGTATACGACAACTTCCGTAAAACAGTACAAGATGTTGGTGAAACTACGCAAGCAGAGTGGAACACTATGCTAGGTGAATATGCACAAGCATACCCAGAATTAGCAAACGAATTCCAAGCAGCAATGAATGGTCAACTTCCAGAAGGTTGGGAGCAAAACTTACCAACTTATGAATTAGGATCAAAAGCAGCAACTCGTAATTCTTCTGGTGCTGTAATTAATGCAATTGCAGAGTCTGTACCATCATTCTTCGGTGGATCTGCTGACCTTGCTGGTTCTAACAAAACATACATGAATAACGAAAAAGACTTTACAAGAGATGATTACAGCGGTAAAAACATTTGGTACGGTGTACGTGAGTTCGCAATGGGTGCAGCAATGAACGGTATTGCATTACATGGCGGTTTAAAAACTTACGGTGGTACGTTCTTCGTATTCTCTGATTACTTACGTCCAGCAATTCGCCTTGCAGCATTAATGCAATTGCCAGTAACGTATGTATTCACACATGACAGTATCGCTGTTGGTGAAGATGGTCCAACACATGAACCAGTCGAGCAATTAGCAGCGCTTCGTGCAATGCCGAACGTTTCTGTTATCCGTCCAGCTGATGGTAACGAATCTGTTGCAGCTTGGAGACTGGCTTTAGAATCTACAAACAAACCAACTGCTTTAGTATTAACTCGTCAAGACCTTCCAACATTAGAAGGTGCAAAAGATGATACGTATGAAAAAGTAGCAAAAGGTGCATATGTAGTTTCTGCAAGCAAGAAAGAAACGGCTGATGTTATCTTACTTGCAACTGGATCTGAAGTAAGCCTAGCTGTTGAAGCTCAAAAAGCATTAGCAGCAGACGGTGTTGACGCAGCTGTTGTCAGCATGCCATCTATGGATCGTTTTGAAGCTCAAACTGCAGAGTACAAAGAATCTGTATTACCAAAAGCAGTAACAAAACGTTTCGCAATCGAAATGGGTGCTACATTCGGATGGCACCGTTACGTAGGTCTTGAAGGAGATGTGTTAGGTATCGATACATTCGGTGCTTCTGCTCCTGGTGAGAAGATTATGGAAGAGTATGGATTTACTGTAGAGAACGTTGTTCGTAAAGTAAAAGAAATGCTTTAATGATTTCAGAAAAATCTCTCCGGCATGGAGAGATTTTTCTATGTAAATGAGTTTTTTCGACAGAAAATGTTTTTTATCTCTCCGCAGTCAGACAATCATTGCAAATTTTCTTATATATAATGAAGAGAAAAGGTTGTCCAGATTGGGAGGGGAAAAATGAAAACGTATGAATTGTATTTAATTCAAGAGGATATTGCGAAATCTTATTTTGGTCGTGAATATTTGTTTTTTGATTTATTTGCTCGATTTTCAGAATCTGGGTCCCTTTCGGAGAAAAAAGTGTTATATAAACAAATGATGTATATAACAAAACCATTGCAAGTAATGAAAATTCATCATAAATTAGAACAAGCTTTGCGCGTTCTTGGTAAATATGATAGAACACATCATACACATACACTTTATACGGGAGCGGAGTACGGTGAAATAATGGTGAAACCGCACTATATTCGTATGAATACCTCTGGAAATGTCTCTATGGAAACGACTTTCTTTGAGGTGTTAAGAAAGTGTGAATTAACATTTTTAGCTATGGATTATGAAAATACAAAGTACGGATGGCTGAATCCTCTAAAACAAGTACGAACATATGTGTAAAAATGTCGAATTGTATCTTGTCTTATTGAAAAGGTTTTAGTACACTGTAAGGTAGACAACATGAAGGAGGAAAATATATGCCAATTTGGTTAGGTATTCTAGTGGGCGTAGTAGCACTAGTAGCAGGCGTGGCGTTAGGATTTTTCATTGCCCGCAAATACATGATGAATTACTTACAAAAAAATCCACCAATTAACGAACAAATGTTAAAAATGATGATGATGCAAATGGGACAAAAACCTTCCCAAAAGAAAATCAATCAAATGATGAGCGCAATGAACAAGCAACAAATGAAATAAGCGCTAAAAGACACTCGCTAAGAGTGTCTTTCTTTTTGTTAGTTACAGTTTTTAAAACTTTTAAAAATTCTGTATTTTTGATAAACTGAAAACATCGCTCATTTTAAGGGAGGAGGAAAAAAATGAAAGTGTTTATGAATTTAGCGTGGTTTTTTAAACAAGAAAAACGAGCATACATAATCGGAATTATTTTATTATTCGGCGTTGCACTTTTAGAACTTGTAGCACCAAAAGTAATTGGAATCGTTGTAGATGAAATTAATGATGGAACATTGACGACCAATAAGTTACTAAATTTGGTTGTACTATTAGTAATTGTAGGTATTACGATGTACATATTACGTTACATATGGCGTATTATGATTTTCGGGTCTTCGTTAAAATTAGCTCGCCAATTACGAAAAAATTTATATGAACATTTTACAAAGATGAGTCCATCTTTCTATCAGTCAAATCGAACAGGTGATTTAATGGCACATGCGACCAATGATATTCAAGCGATCCAGCAAACTGCTGGAGCGGGTGTTTTAACGCTTGTTGATTCATTAGCTGTTGGGGGATGCGTACTCGTAGCGATGGGTTTTACAATTAGTTGGAAGTTAACATTGTTAAGTTTAATTCCGATGCCGATTGTAGCCATTTCGACAAATTATTATGGAACGTTATTACATAAAAGGTTTCATAAAGCACAGCAATCGTTTTCGGAAATTAATGATAAAGTGCAAGAGAGTATGAGTGGAATGAAAGTGATTCGATCGCTTGGACAAGAGAAAGAAGATTTGCAGGCGTTTCGAAAAAAATCAGAAGATGTTGTGCATAAAAATGTGTTAGTTGCACGTATTGATTCGTTATTTGATCCGACAATCGCTCTTATCGTTGGATTTTCTTTTTTAATTGCAGTATGTTACGGATCGGTATTAGTTGTAAGAGGTGAATTAACAGTAGGTGATCTCGTTACATTTACGACATATTTAGGTACCCTCGTTTGGCCAATGTTAGCGTTTGGATGGTTGTTCAATATTATGGAGCGTGGGCGTGCTTCATATGACCGTGTAGAAAAAATTCTTTCACAAAAATCAGATGTAGTAAATAGAGAAAATGCTGTACATACGATAGCGAGCGGTAATGTTTCGTTTGCCGTTGATTCATTTTCGTATAAGAAAAATGAACTGTTACATTTAAACGATATTCACTTTGATTTGAAGAAGGGCGAAACGCTAGGAGTTGTAGGACGTACAGGTGCAGGGAAAACGACTTTATTAAAATGTTTAATCCGTGAGTATGATCATTTTAATGGTGAATTAAAAGTTGGGGAGCGAGATATTCGAGATTTAACACTTCATGGTGTCCGTTCTGCTATTTCATATGTGCCACAAGATCATTTTTTATTTTCAGCAAGTATTGGTGAGAATATCGCCTTTGGAAAGGCGGATGCTACATATAATGAAATTACCCAAGCTGCAGATATTGCTTGTATTCATAATGATATCCTCCAATTTTCAGAAGGATATGAAACAGTAGTAGGGGAAAGAGGCGTTTCGTTATCTGGTGGTCAAAAACAGCGAATCTCTATTGCTCGTGCTTTATTAACAAATGCTGAAATTTTAATTTTGGATGATTGTTTATCAGCGGTAGATGCAAAAACAGAAGAGACAATTTTAAGTGCCTTAAAGAGGGAAAGAGCAGGGAAAACGACGATTATTACTGCACACCGATTAAGTGCAATTCAGCATGCCAATCTTATTCTTGTTGTTGATGAAGGTCGAATTGTACAAAGAGGTACACATGAGGAATTAATGAAGGAAAACGGCTGGTATAAAGAAATGTATGAAAGTCAGCAATTAGAAGCTTTAGTTGAGAAAGGAGGCGTATGATGGTAGAGAAGAAGCGAAGTGATTTAAGTAGATTGCTTTCTTATATGAAGCCATATAAAGGGTTGCTATCTTTAGCGTTTATCTTTTTAGTTGGTGCGACAGTAACGGAAATGATGGGGCCTTTTTTAATTAAACAATTCCTCGATGAACACCTAGTACCGCGGGATTTTGAACGATCAGCACTCGTTACTTTATTTGTAATTTACATAGTTGCTCATTTATTAAAAGTATTATTTACGTATTTAAATCTATTGTACTTTCAGAACATTGCTTTTAAGATTGTTCAAGATATGCGAGTTGAAGTATATGAACATGTTCAAAAGCTGTCATTAAGTTTCTTTGATCGTACGCCAATTGGTACGCTCGTATCTCGTATAACGAATGATACGGAAGCGATTAAAGATTTTTATGTCAGTGTATTATCAACATTTGTGAAAAATGTAGTCTTTTTAGTAGGTATTTTAATAGCGATGTTTTTATTAGATGTAAAATTAGCGTTATTTTCTCTCGTATTAATTCCGATAATGTTCGCGATTATGGTATTATATCGCCGGAAAAGTGCAGCTTTTTATTTAGAAGTACGTAATCAACTAAGCGTGTTAAATGCAAAATTGAACGAGTCCATACAAGGAATGAATATTGTTCAAGTGTTCAGACAAGAAAAACGTATGAGAAAAGAGTTTGAAGAAGTGAATAATAAACATTATAGTGCAGGGCGACGTACTTTGAAGTTAGACGCATTACTTTTACGACCAGCTACGGATTTAGTACATATTGTAGCTATTGCGTTAGTACTAGGTTTATTTGGGATTGATGCTTTAAAGAGCCCTGTTGAAGTAGGAGTTTTATATGCTTTTGTTAACTATATACATCGTTTCTTCCAACCTGTAAATGAGATGATGATGAAATTGTCCTTTTTCCAACAGGCACTTGTTTCGTCATCACGTGTATTTCATTTAATGGACGAGAAAGATTTAGCACCGGTTCAAAAAGGCAATGAGAATCCTCAAGTTGTGGATGGAGATATTGAATTTAAAAATGTTACTTTTTCGTATGATGGAAAGCGTGACGTTTTAAAAAATGTATCATTTCACGTGAAACAAGGGCAAACGGTTGCTTTTGTTGGGCATACTGGTAGCGGAAAAAGTACGATTATGAATTTGTTAATGCGATTTTATAATCTTAAGTCAGGAAATATTGTAATAGACGGTGTAGATTTAGAAAAATTTGAAGAACGAGAAATTAGAAAGAAAATAGGACTCGTATTGCAAGATGCATTTTTATTTGCTGGAAATGTAAAGCAAAATATTCGTATGTATAATGAAGAAATTACGGATGAAGAAGTAAAAGAAGCTGCTCGATTTGTGCAAGCGAATACGTTTATTGAAAAGTTACCAGAGCAGTATGAAACAGAAGTAGTAGAAAGAGGTGCAGCATTTTCAAGCGGTCAACGACAATTAATTGCTTTTGCTAGAACTATAGCAACGAATCCGAAAGTATTAGTATTAGATGAAGCAACAGCTAATATCGATACAGAAACAGAAGAGGCTATTCAAACAGCGTTGCAACAAATGCGAAAAGGTAGAACGACGATAGCCATTGCGCATAGGTTATCTACAATTCAAGATGCAGATCAAATTTTTGTGATGCATGATGGAGAGATAGTAGAAAGAGGAACACATCAAGAATTACTAAGTGAGCAAGGTTTGTATTATAATATGTACTTGTTACAAAATAAAGGGAGTTTGCAAAAGGCCTTGTAAATACAAGGTCTTTTTTATTTTGTATACAAAATATATTTACTCTTTGTTTCTATAGCATAAATGTCGTGTCCTCTTATGAAACTTGTACATATTGTATGTATACGAAGTAAAAAAATTGATAGGAGATTTTATATGCAAAACAGATCGAGTTCAAATGTTACGTTTATTGATGTGTCTCATTGGGAAGGGAATATTGATTGGAATGCAGTGAAGGCATCTGGAATTCCAGCAGCGTATGCAAAAGCGACAGAAGGTGTAAATTACATTGATCCTACTTTTACTAAAAATGTACAAGCAGCCCGAAGTGCGAATGTATTAATTGGTGCATACCATTTTGCACGTCCAGAACAAAATGATGCAATTTCAGAGGCGAAATATTTTGTGAGTATATTACAAAGTAACCAGACAGACTTAATGCCAGTTCTGGATTTAGAATCACCAAAAGATCCGAGTAATAGTAATTTAACTGGTAGCGCTATATCGAATTGGGCAAGAAGCTTCATAAATTATGTGAAACAGGCTACTGGAAAAGATGTAATGTTATATACAGGAGTTTGGTATATTAATGAGTTCGGAATTAGCGGATTAAGTGATATTCCACTTTGGATTGCTAAATACTCGAGTACACCGCCTGCTGATGCTGGTGGATGGACAGCGTGGACAGCGTGGCAGTACACAGATTCTGGACAAATTTCAGGCGTAGGAAATTGTGATGTATCAGCTGCAGTTTCATTAGAAGCTTTAAAAGGGAATGGAGCAAGTGGTGGAGGGAATGTTTCTCCGCCTAATAATGCAACTCCAGTGTACGGGGTTGCTATAATTAATGGAGATAATGTGAATTTGAGAAGTGGACCATCTTTGCAGTCTAGTGTAATTCACCAATTGAATCGTGGCGAAACATATGAAGTTTGGGGAGAACAAGATGGATGGCTTTGTTTAGGGACAAATCAGTGGGTATATAATGATCCGAGTTATATTCAGTATAAACATTATGTGGCGACTATTACTGGTGATAATGTAAATTTACGTGACGCTCCATCATTAAAAGGAAATGTTATAAGACAGTTACATCATGGTGAATCGTATCGAGTATGGAGTAAGCAAGATGGATGGCTTTGCTTAGGGACAAATCAATGGATATACTACGATCCAAGTTATATTCAGTATGGTGTACAATAGAGTGAAAATAAAAGGTGCCCCGTCAGAGGTGCCTTTTATTAAAAATATACAACTTTTACAAAGTCTATATCGAAACCATAGTATACTATAGTAGATATATTTTAAAAAAATAATAGAAAATGAAATAAAGGGGTAAAAATATGAATTATGTGCTAATAGGTGCGGTTTTAATATTATTAGCTGTAGTATTTGTGCTGTTTTATAAAAATAAACAGTTAGAATCAGAGAGTCAGCAAGTAGAATTTGAAAAGAAACAAGCAATTGAAACGTATGAAAACGAAATTGCAGCTACGGTGATAGAGCATAAAGAACAACAAAATAATTTAAAAAATATGGAACAGAAAAAATACAATGATTTACAAGTAAGTGTAAATAGAGAAATTGAAAATATGCGTATGATGAAAAATCAATTAGCTATGCAACATAGTAAAGAACGTAGTGAAATACAAAATAAACATAATAACGAAATACATATGTTTCAAAAATTAATTGCAAATTTACGAGAATATACTAAAAACGGCGCTGAAATGAATACGTACGAAACATTACATTATATGAAGCGAGGATTCATAGAGCAAGGCATCATATTAGATGCTGAAATTGAAATCATGCCGAATGTTTTTATTAAAAATAATAGTGAAATAAACGATAATCGAATCCATCATCTCATCTTGTGCAAAACTGGTATTTATCTACTTGAGACGAAAGAATGGGAAGAGAAATTAATTCATGGTTTAACGAAAGAAAATGCTGGTATATATTCATTTATGATTGATGAAATGGGTAAGTATCAACAAGAAGTTGAAAAAGAAGAGACATTTGAATATATAGTAGGTAAAGATTCGTCAACTATACAAGTGAAAAATGAAGGAAATCCAGTATATAAGGCGAAGAAACTATCTCAAATTTTATACAATTGTTTGAAAGAAATGCAGGCTAATAGTATAAAAGAAAAGGTAAAACCAGTTGTATATTTTTATAATGAAAATGGAAAAGAAATAATAGATCTTTCTAGTGAGGAAACACCTAGATTAAAAGATCGGGAGCAAATTGTAACGTTCTTCAGAAATGAAATCTTAGCAGGGAAAGTAGTATATACAGTGCAAGAATTAGAACAGATTCGAGAAATGATTAGCCGGATGAATTATATAGTGAGTTAAAAGGGGAGATCTTTCTGAACGCTATGCTACGTAGCATTTTGTATGTATATTTTTGTTTGTATATAGTAATGTACATTGTATTTATATTCGTCATTGATATGGTCCATATACCCTTAAGTGTAAGGAGCATTTTTGTAGTATTCATACCATTTGTTTTATTAGTCATGATTCAAAGGGCTATTTTATATGTTTCTAAAAATCGTAATGAAGAAAAGAAGCAAATGTTGGGGGTTTTAATAGTAGCACTCATACCATTAATAGTGTGCACTGTACAACTAAGTGTAAATGAATATACATCAAAGTTTAATCAAAATAGATGGTTAAATCATGCAGATAAGCGGGTACATATGGTAGATGATCTATTACAAAAATATAAATTAATAGGGAAATCAAATGAAGAAATTATCCAATTGTTAGGAGCTCCAACGGAAACGAGAAGTGGGGAAGAAGGAGTTACCACTTTGTATTATCTTGGGACTGAACGTGGCTTTATTCCAATAGATAGCGAACAGCTTGTTTTCCAATTTGATAGAGATGGAAAAGTCATGGAATATACGGTGCATAAAGATTAAAGAAACGTAGAGGGAAGCTATATGTTATAGCTTCTTTTTTATTTTTCAATATGTCACGGAAGGGGGAGAAGGTTTTTGAGTGGAATAAGGAATGAAAGCGGAGGTGATGCATATATATAGATGCATTGGGTGATTATTAGTCCGATTGGTGAGGGGTAATAATTAATAAGTACGAACAAAAACCCCACTCATTAAAGTTTCACTTTATCATATTGTATAAATGAAAAGGAGGTAAGACGGTGAAAGCAATCCCGACTGATGTCCTGAGTAAAGAATTGATGGAAAGAGAAGGAGTTATCTCTATTACAGTAAAGGAATTTGAAAAGATAGAAGTAGCTGGAGTGGTGGTCGCTGGTCCAGCAGTTATTTTGATTAATCAAGATTAAGTACATATCATTGAAATAAAAAGCATCCATCTAGGATGCTTTTTATTTGTATGTAAGCATAAATATGATGGATAATTGTGTTACTGGAGGGGAAAGTCTGTGGCAATAATTATAACAATGTTAGTAATGGGTATTTTATTAGGATTTGTTGGAGCTGGAGGAGCTGGGTTTATTATCGCGATACTCACTTTAGTATTCCAAATTCCTATTCATGTTGCTCTTGCAACATCTTTAACTGCAATGGCATTTACGACATTATCAGGTGTTGTAAGTCATTACCGTGAAGGCAATGTTGCACTTATTATAGGCGGGATTGTTGGGGGATTTGGCGCAATTGGCTCTTATATTGGTTCTAAATTTGGTTCACTTATACCAGCACATCTTCTTCATTGGTTTACAGCTGGGATGTTATTTTTATCGGCAATTTTTATGTTTATTAAATTAATTATGTTCCAAAACAAAGAGAAGTCGTCTTTATATAAACATAAAGAGTTTTCCGTGAACTACTTGTTGAAATGTGTATGCCTTGGATTAGTTACTGGAATGATGGCTGGTTCATTTGGGATTGGTTCTGCACCGTTTATTCAACTTGGATTAATGGTTCTATTGGGACTTACGATTCAGCAATCTGTAGGGACAACAATGCTTGTTATATTACCGATTGCAATTGGAGGCGGGATAGGATATAGTTCGGAAGGATATTTAGATTATATATTGTTATTGCAAGTATTGATTGGGACCATGTTAGGGGCATACATTGGCGCGAAGTTTACAAATTATGCACCGCGAACGCTTTTGAGGTTTTCGATGATTATGACACCGGTTTTAGCTGGGTGTATGCTATTGATGGAATAAAGTGAAATTATAATCAGTAGGGGGTTACTGCTTACAAATAGCGGGATAAAATTAATATAGCAAACTATTAATATATTTTACGAATGAATTATATAGGTAATTCATATTTCCCATATAAAAGGATTTGTTTTAATATTATGAGTGTAAAGTTCGAGTATTCGAAGTACTACTTGAATTATATCCCTATCCCTTTTCTAAAAATGCGAACAAGTTTTGCCCTATTCTATTCAATAGTTAATTGCATAGAAATATATTGTTCGATGACCATTATGGAACGTACATAATGGGAAAATCCCGATCCTTAAAGAGGATGCCCCTAATCTTCATGTGAAAATATGATCGGATATGAAAGCTGCCCAATTTATGGTCAGCTTTCTTTTTGTTCGAAAATTATTTCTTCTTTAATTTCTGTTTGCAATAATACAGTTTTTCCGAAGCGACGTTTGCATTCCGCGCGCACTTTTTCAAGGGCTAGTAGCTGAGTAGTGGCGGGAACTGTGACAATAGCTTGGCGAGGTTTTCGATTTTCTTCACAAAAGACACATTCCACAACATAATTAGAAATCATATTTTCATCCTTCCATTTTTAATTTCTAAGAAGGGATTGTCTATGAAGTTGATGTAACTTTTCGTCATTGTTTTATTATTTTCCTCTTTTTTTCAAGGGGAAAATAATAAAGAAGGCGAATTTTAGTAGGGGAGGGATGTTTATGGAGAGATGGATAGGTAGTGCAGCGGTATGTGTAAATGAAAAAAATGAAGTTTTAATGGTACTGCAGGGAAAAGAGGGAGAAGAAAAAAGGTGGTCTGTCCCAAGTGGAGGACTTGAAAAGGGAGAGACACTAGAAGAATGTTGTATCAGGGAAGTTTGGGAAGAAACAGGTTACAATGTGGAAGTTGTAAATAAAATATATGAAAAAGAGGGTATTACATACGGTGTTCCAGTGTATGTCCATTATTATTTTGTTAAACAAATAGGCGGTAATATGAAAATCCAAGATCCTGATGAGTTAATACATGAAATTGCTTGGAAAGGGATACATGAAGTTGAACAATTGTGTTTAGCTTTTCCAGAGGATTATGAATTGCTGTACCAATATATAAATAAAGAAGCAAGTATGTAAATACTTGCTTCTTTAATGTATCCAAGACAAGAAAAGCGGAACGATAACTAAACTAGCGCCTGCTGTTAAAAGCATGGATAAACTTGCAATTGTTCCTTCCACAGGACCGATTTCGAATGCTTTTGATGTACCGGTTCCATTTGCGCTCGTTCCTAACATAATACCTTTTGCGATTGCTGTTTTAATACGGCAAATACGTATGAGAGAAGGACCGAGCAATGCTCCTGTTAAGGCAGTTAAAACGACAAATACAGCAGTTAATTGTGACATACCACCAATCATTTCTGAAATAGCCATTGCGATTGGTGTTGTTACGATATGTGGCGCTAAACTATGTTCTAGTGATGAATCAATTTGAAAATAATTTGCTAGTAGTGCTGAAGTAATGACTGATAAAAACGAACCGACAATGACATTAAGTAAGATAGCCATTCCATGTTTCTTTAATAAATCAAAGTATTTATAGATTGGCCATGCAAAAGCAACTGTTGCGGGTTTTAATAATTCAGTTAACCAGTGACCACCAGATTCATATGTTTCATAAGGTGTATCTAATCCGAGCAATAAAGAAATTAAAATAATGGGACAGACGAGAAGAGGAGAAAGTAGACTCCAATTCCATCGTTGATACATTTTTTTTGATAGCCAATATGTGAATAGTGTTAATAGTAAACAAAGAAATCCGATCATTGCGTTGATCCTTTCCGCTTTAGTAGCAATTCTGTTAAAAGTCCTGTAACTAAGGTAACGCAAAGAGTGCTAATCATAATAATTAAAATGAGATCGATTCCATATTGTGTTAGTGTATCTCTGTAACGTATGACAGCGACTGCAGAAGGGATGAAAAATAAAATAAGTTCTTTTAATAAAAAATCTGCTCCGTCCTGTATCCATTCTTTTTTAACTAGGTTAAATTTTAATGAAATTAATAATAAAAAAATACCGATTATACTTCCTGGAACTGGGAGGTGTGCCTGTTTTGCAATCCATTCACCTGTCCAAGCGAAACAAAATAGTAATAAAATTTGTCCGCTTAACTTCCACCATTTCATACAGTAACCACCTCTTTCTTTTTTTACATAAAAATTGTAAAAAAGAATTAACAATTTCTACTATACGTTCATTCAAAATATTTGTCTAATATATAAATTATATGTTATTAATATATTAGACATATTAATCGAAAGTGAAAAGGGTGTCCAAAAATGGAATTACGGCATTTGCAATATTTTGTTGTTGTGGCAGAAGAGTTACACTTTGGACGGGCGGCTGCTCGTTTACAAATGACACAACCACCACTTAGTCAACAAATACAGCAATTAGAAAAAGAAATGGGAGTTACATTATTTTCAAGAACGAAAAGAAAGGTTGAACTAACAGAAGCAGGAGAAATGTTTTTAAAAGAAGTAAAAAAGGCGTTTGAACAAATTGAAAAAGCAGTAGAAGTTGCACAAAGTGCGCAAAGGGGAGAAGTAGGATCACTTTCAATTGGTTTTGTAGGTGCGGCGATATATGATATTTTACCATCAATTGTTAGGGAATATAGAAAAAAATTTCCGAGAGTGTCTGTTGCATTACATGAATTGTCAACACCAGATCAAGTTCATGCACTTCATGATAACCGTATCGATATTGGCTTTTTACGTCCACCAATTCCAACACAATTATTAGAATTAGAGCCAATTCAAAGGTTATCTTGCACCTTATGTTTACCAAAGGCACATCCACTTGCAGAGAAAGATGAAATACATATAGAAGATTTACGAGATGAGCCGTTTGTATTTATTACGAGACCAGTATGGCCAGCTTTGTATGATACAATTTTATCTCTTTGCAGAGAAGTTGGATTTAGTCCGCGTATTGTACAAGAAGCAACAGAGTATCAAACAGTTATGGGGCTTGTAGCAGCAGGGATTGGAATTACAGTAATACCCGTGTCGGCAAATAAGTTATATAAAACAGAAGTTGTATATAAAGAGTTATATGATTCTAATTTTGTTGCAGAAATGTCAGTGGCTTACAAAAAAATGAATAGTAATCCAGAGCTGCTAGAGTTTTTAAAAATTGCAAGAGAGAAGAAAAGAATAGAAGTAGAAGATGAGCAATAGTAGTAACAGAATATGGATTTAATTCAAATCCATAAAAGTACACCTTATTAAACAATAAAGCGGAAATGCAACTTAAGTTGCATTTCCGCTTTATTGTTCTTTTTTTAGCTCGATACTAAATAGATAAACGTGTTCATTTTCTTTTAAGAGTAGATCAATACCTGTTTCTTCATCAATGGTAGGAACGCTTACAGTTTCTTTACTGCTTTGGATTACAGCAGCTAAAGTTGTTTTTTGATTGTATTTTAAATTTTTTATAGATTGGATTGTAGTAGTTGCAGAGCTATTTACGCTTGGTGGCGCTTCTTCAGGAACAAGTGTTGAACCACCTTCAATATTCAGATACCACTGCCTTTTTTCTTGTATATCTTTATCGAATTGGAAATGTGGTGGTAAAAAAGAAAGCTTTACTTTCTTTTTTGAAAAATGTGAGGTAGCTATATTAGCAATTTCTTTTGTTTTTTTACCATTGTTATAATAATCAATTGTAGCATTTATTTCATCTTTATCATTTTTAAGAGTAACGTTATAAAACATGCTATTTCCTTCTTGAAAAGGAGTCATTTGTAAAATAGAAGCTTGCTCTTTTGTTAATTTGTATGGCTCAACAATGGCAACTTCATTGTTTTTTATTTGGCTACAACTTGTGAGTAATAATAAACACAAGATTGATAGTAATTTTATACGCATGCAATCTCCTCCTTTTTACAATTATATTCTAAATGTGATTTTTTATCATTTCGTTTTCTAGGACTAAAGACTTAGAAAAAATTCCGATTGTAGTGCGATGTTTAAAATGTCATATTTTTATACACTAGTAGTATAGAATGCGTATGTAATAAGGTAGGGGAAGAATTTTATGTCTTTATGTCGGTTAGCGAGAAAAAATATTAGAACATTTGCTACCAAAAGGATGAAGCAATTTATGTGGATTGCTATGAGTACTATGATTTTGTTTTTTATGATATCGTTACAATTTAATGAAGGAGCTATTTTGAAAGTAGGGGATGCATTTGTATTTCAAATGTATTTTTACACACTGTTTATTGTACTAATTTTCATATGTATTTTTACTACATATAAAATGATGTACTCCCTTTTGCTAGTGAGGAGAGAGGAGTTTACATCTTATGTAGCAGAAAATATAAAAAGAAAAGAAGTACTATGTTTATTATGTCAGGAGCAATTATTCATTTATGGAGCAGCATTTGTTTTCGGATTAATTAATGGGATGCTATTTTTGAAATTATTCACGGTTATCTTTATGAAAATCGCAGGGATACAAGGAGTAAATAGTGCGCCAATTACAATATATGCAGTTGTAATTATTAGTATAATTATGATGACTGTCGTTTTAATAACGATGATGCAATGTTATCGATTTGTTCGAAGTTTAAAAGATGAAAATTCGTTGCGATTAAAAGAAAGGGCATGAGAAATCATGCTTTTTTCTATTTTACACATAAAAATAATCATGTTACAGTGAAAAGACCTGACAAAGAATGGGAAGGAAAGGTTGTATAGAATGACAAATGAACAATCAATTGTAAAAGTCGATCGGTTAACGAAGCGAATCGGCTCAAAGACACTTGTACAAAATATTAGTTTTGAAGTGAAAAAAGGCGAGGTTGTCGGTTTACTCGGACCAAACGGTGCTGGAAAAACGACTTTAATGAGAATGATGGTTGGTATGATCCGTATGACAGAAGGTGAAGTATGGATTGATGGTCAATCTGTGAAACAGCAATTTGAAAAAACCGCTGCGAAAATTGGGGCGGTAATTGAGACACCCGAATTTTATCCTTTTTTGAGCGGGTATGAAAATTTAACATATTTCGGACGAATGAATGGTAATGTGACCGAAGAACGTATCGATGAAGTAGTGAAATTGTTAGGAATGGGACAAGTAATTAATCGTAAAGTAAAAGCATATTCACTCGGCATGAGACAACGTTTAGGAATCGCTCAGGCGCTTATTCACGATCCGGATGTGTTGGTACTAGATGAACCGACGAATGGATTAGACCCTAGTGGAATACATGAAATGAGAATGTACATAAAAAAAATTGCACACGAACAAGGAAAAGCTGTACTTGTATCGAGTCACTTACTTTCAGAAGTTGAATTAATGTGTGACAGAGTTATCATTATTCAGCACGGGGAATATGTGGCTACGCAAAATATTCAGCATAGTCAAAGTGAAGAGATGGAGACGATCCGTATACGTGTAGATGATGCGAATAAAGCAGCGGAAATGTTAGGGCATGATGTTTTATTAAAGGATAATGAATTAATTATTAACGTAAAAGATGAAGAAATCCCAAATGTTATTCGTACATTGCTTGAGAAAAATATTCAAGTGTATCGTGTATATGAAGAAAGAAAAACGTTAGAAGAGCAATTTTTAGAATTAACAGGGGGAAAAGATATTGTTTAATTTAGTATATAACGAACTGTATAAAATATTTAAGCGGAAGCGAACGATTATTCCATTTGCGGTTATTGCAGTATTAATAATCGGATTAGGGTGGGTTACGGTAAAGTATTTTGAACCGGAAACAAAAGGATGGAAAGTAGATTATACAGAACGTACTGTAGAAATTGAGAAAAAGCTTGGCATGAAAAAAGAAGCTATTTTAGCAGAAAAATCAGGGGATGAGCTTGTAAAAGAATACCAGCTTAAGATGAAGCATTTAGATACGGATACAGCACCGGCAAGCAGTTCTCCACTTTCTTTCATGAGAGATACAGGTTTTATCGTATTTCCAATTTTGCTCCCATTTATCCTCGTGTATGCAAGTACAATTTTTGCGAATGAATATAGCTGGGGAACATATAAATTTTTAACAATCCGTCCGGCGAGTCGATTTAAAATTTTAACAGCAAAGTTTTTAGCAATCGTTATATTTGCAGCTTTATTGTTTATATTTAATATGATTTTCTCCGCTTTATGTGGACTTGTTATTTATAAATTCCAACAGCCTGCATGGAGTGAGTTTATTTTCCAAGATGGAAATATAATAAAACAAAATATTTTTGTGGAAGCAAGTAAATATTATGTTTTATCGTGGTTACCAACGGTTGTGTATGCATCGTTTGCATTTATGATTTCTGTGTTAACGAGATCTAGTGGAGGTGCAATTGGTATTTCACTATTCCTTGCTTTATCAGGCAATATTGCGTTATTAGCAGCCACTAGATATAACTGGGCGAAATATTTATTGCCAGCAAACACAGATTTATATAGTATTTCAAAGAATGGAAGTTTTATTGATGGAGTAACATTCCCGTTTGCATCATGTATGTTACTACTGTATTTGTTCGTATTTTTATGTATTTCATATACTGTGTTTTTAAAAAGTGATTTAACTTAATAAGAAAAGCCGTTCAGGGTGCTGAGATGCACTTTGAACGGCTTTTTTTATGAGAATTGTTTAAGTGCTCTTTCGGCTAGTAAAGCAAAGTATTCTGCACTTATAGGCAGTGCCTCTTCATTAATTGTAAAAGCAGGATGATGCCATTCATGTGTACCGCTCGTTCCCATAAAGACGAATGAACCTGGTATTTCCTGTTGGTAAAATGAAAAATCTTCTCCAGCCATTGACGGACTAGGTAAGATGATATTAAGATTCATCTTTGTGGCAACTTGAGTAGATAAGTATGTAAGAGCTTTATCGTTGTGAACAGCAGGAGGACCTGAAAAAAAACGGAATTCCGTTTTTACACCTAATGCATCAGATACACCTTTAATAATACGCTCCATGAGTGCTGGGATCTTTTCACGTGTTTCAGCTTGGAACGTGCGAATAGTTCCTTCTAACGTAGCTTTTTCAGGAATCACGTTCCACGTATTTCCTGCATGAATATTTGTAACACTAACAACCGCATTATGAGATGAACTTATATTTCGGCTTACAATTGTTTGCAGTGCCATCACAAGTTGAGAGGATGCGACAATAGGATCTACGCCAGCATCTGGTACAGCCGCGTGTGTACCAACTCCGTGAATTTCAATTTCAAATCGATCAACTCCGGCCATCAGTGGACCATCTTTAATGCCAATTGTACCTACTGGTAAATCAGGTTTATTATGCATGCCGAAAATCGCTTGCACATTACGTAAATGTCCAGCATCAATAACTTTGCAAGCGCCATTACTACTTTCTTCAGCTGGTTGGAATATGAAGCGAATCGTTCCATTTAGGGAAGATTCTCTTTCTTTTAATAAGAAAGCAGTACCTAAAATAGCAGCTGTATGAAAATCGTGTCCACAAGCATGCATTTTCCCTCGTACTTTAGATGCATAGGACAAATGTGTTTCTTCTTGAATAGGAAGGGCATCAATATCAGCACGAACTGCTACAATTGGTCCGTTTTTATTACCAGACACTTCAGCGATAATTCCTGTTTCTAAATTGGAATCAATGATAGTAATATTTTTTTCTTCTAACCAATTTTTTATTGCTTTTGTTGTTTCGAACTCTTCATATGATAGTTCTGGATACTCATGTAAATGTCGACGGATGGAAATAAGTTTTTCTTTTAGTTGATTTGAAATAGATACCATGTAGTATGCCTTCTTTCTTCAGCAAAATATTTATCATAAGTATACAACAATAAAAGAGAGGATTCTCAAATGAAAATCCTCTCTCGTTTATCCCATAAAAGCCCGATTGGTTCAACTAATTAAAGTTTCACTTTATGCTGCGACTTTTTTATGCGTAGGATGTTTACGATAACGTCCACGCATTGCGTATGCAATTTGCGGGATTGCAATCCCAATTAATATAAGTGATACACCGAACCATTGTGAAGATAGTACAGCCTCTTTTAAAACGAATACGGACATAATTGTTGTAACTGGTAGTTCCGCTGCACCAAGAATAGTCGCTAAGCCAGAACCGATTTTTGGAATCCCGATTGTAAAGGCAATAGATGGAATGACGATACTAAATGTTCCTAATCCTAAACCGTATTTCCAAAGACCTTGAGAAATGGCACCATTAAAAATAAATGTTGGTGGGAATACAATCATGACTAAAGTTAAAGCACCAGTCATTAAGAGAACACCGCGCGGTAATGAAGGTACTTCAACAGCAACTTTTCCGCTCACGAAAATGTATGTTGCGAATGTAACAGCAGATAATAGACCTAAAATGATTCCAGTCGTATCGAAAGCACCTGCTGATTGTTCTAGTAAACCACTGGATAAAAATGTCCCTACAAGTAAGAAAATAACAGAAATAACTTTTTCTCTTGAAGGTAATGTTTTTGTTGAGACTGCTTCAATGATAATTCCGACCCAAACGAATTGGAATAAAAGAATAATTGCAATAGAAGCTGGTACAGTTTTTAATGAAGCATAATAAAAAATTCCGGTAAAACTTGCAGATGTTCCTGCAACGAATAAAAGTAATGCTTGCTTTAAAGGAACGCGATGTCTAGAAAATAGAAGTGTAATAGCAAGCAAAATAATCCAACCGAACAAATATTGGCTGCCAATTACCTCTCCAAGTGAAAATCCTTCTGCATATGCAAGTTTAACAAAAATAGCTAAAATTCCATAACTACACGCTCCTAATAAAACTAAAAGAGAATAACGAAGCATGAAAAATTCCTCCCATCTATATGAAGTTGTTCCGTATCGAAAATATATAACTAGAGGGAAGTATACAAAATTAGAAATAAAGGGTCAAATGAAAGAAAAGTATGACATTTTATAGAATAATAATAAAAGTATGATATTTATGCATAATCTTGAAATTATTAATAGTAGAAGTATTATAAAATCAACTTTGTATTGTATAGAGACAGCATTTGAAAAAAATATTTTTTAAACCAATATGTAAATAGGCGTACTAGTAGCGTGCTAATTATTTGAGAAACTATGTTACCTTTGTTATGGTAATAACAATTAAAGGAGTTTCATAATGCATTTGATTTTTTTCTATATAATAGAAGGAAATGAAAACGTTTTATTAGAAACTGTGAGGAAGTATGGTTTTTCTTATTACCACGTTGTAAAAGTGATTTCACGAATTGTTCATAGTATTTTTATGTGTTTTTGTTACAATATTTAGGGAGAGGAGTGGAATGATGCAAGATATTAGTATTTTTTTAGCGTTTGGCGCCGGGTTCTTATCATTTATTTCCCCATGTTGCTTACCGCTTTATCCGGCATTTTTATCGTACATAACAGGTATGTCGGTTTCTGAATTGAAAGAAGAAAATGCAATGCTTCGCAAAAGAAGTATGATACATACAGCGTTTTTCTTACTTGGATTTTCAATTATATTTATTGCAATTGGATTTGGTACAAGTTTTATTGGAGGAATCTTTACTGACTATAAAGATTTAATCAGACAGTTAGGTGGTATCTTTATCATCGTGTTCGGTTTAATTATTGTCGGGGTGTTTAAGCCGAAATTTTTAATGCAAGACCGTAAATTTACATTTAAAAATCGTCCAAGTGGCTATTTTGGATCAGTACTAATTGGATTAGCCTTTGCAGCAGGGTGGACGCCATGTACCGGACCAATTCTAGTGTCCGTAATTGGATTAGCAGCAACAAATCCAGAATCAGCAATGATATATATGATTGCTTACATACTTGGATTTGCAATCCCGTTTTTCGTACTGTCATTCTTTATTACGAAAATGTCTTGGATTAAAAGAAATAGTATGGCCTTCATGAAAGTCGGAGGATATATTATGATTGTTATGGGTGTCTTCCTATACTTTAACTGGATGACGAAAATTATTGTATATTTCTCAAGTTTATTTGGTGGTTTTACTGGTTTTTAGTATTATTCTGCGAAAATGTTGGAAATACTAACGGAAAAGCATATAATGAAAGTATATTTTGCATATAGCCACAAAAAAGGATGAGAAAATATGAACATAGTTCTTTTATCAAGTATCGTTGCTGTTTGTATGGCTGTCGGTGCGATGTTTATTCGTTTAAAAGCAGCTAAGAAACCTGCAACATTGAAAAAAATTATACTTCCACCATTTTTTATGAGTACGGGTGCATTGATGTATGTTTTTCCTGAATTTCGATTAACTCCAGCAGAAATGTTAGAAGCAATTGGTGTCGGTTTGATTTTCTCTATTTTTCTTATTAAAACATCTAAATTTGAAATTAGAGGACAAGAGATTTATTTGAAGCGTTCAAAAGCCTTTGTTTTCATATTAATTGGATTACTTGTAGTGCGGATTGTATTTAAAACATACTTAAGTCAATCTCTTGATTTAGGACAACTTAGTGGCATGTTCTTCTTACTTGCGTTTGCGATGATTGTGTCATGGAGAATTGCAATGTATCGTTCCTTTACGAAATTACAAAAGGAAATGGAAAAAGAAGATGGTTTTTATAATGAAAAAGATATGAAGCTAACTTAAAAACTGTATATGTACCAAATAAAAAGACAGCGTTAAAGGCGCTGTCTTTTTTATCGAAAATAATATGGAGTTACTTTGCGAGTAAAGATTGATAGTTAGAATAATCAATCTTTTTTTCTTGTAGTTTTTTAATTAAAAATTTATGATCACGCTTTGGTGTGGCAATGATATATCCTTTAATAATTAAGTCTTGTGTAATTTGAGAGGCATTTTCTTGTAATGCAAGTTCCCCGATTTTTCCAGCGATCTTTGATTTTGCAACATCGCGAAATAGTTCTGGAACAGGGCTTACAAGCTCTTCTAACAATTGTTTTTGTTCGTCAGCCCATAAATGTCTCGTTTTATTTATGTAGTGTTCTTCCCAATCCAAAATGGACATGCCGTCTTCTTTTGGTAATCGTTTTAAAAATTTTCTGAACATAAAGTATCCACCGATAGACATAAGCCCTAATAAAATAACCGTCCATAATACAATGAACCAACTGAACCATCCTTCGAGCAAGCATATCCCCCCTTAATGATAGCGGTTTTCTTTTATTCATATTATATACAGTGAGATTCATAGAAAGCAAGAACGCTTGGTCATTTTGACCAAGCGTTATAGTTTAAACGAAGTATAGTTGTTCAACACATAAATTATTATTATCGTCTTCAACATACTCAATAATAAGTGTGCCAACTTTACGATCTTTATCTTCAGTTGTGAAAATAGAGTAAGAAGTAAAACGTGTTTTTGATAGGCCGCTTATATGTGTAGGTAAAGAAATGTAGTCGTTATCGCGGAAGAATTCCATCAGTTCAATATCCTCAAATTCTTTTCGGTCAACTTGTTTGTTTGTATAGCGGCGTTGAAGTTGTTTTAAAGACTCATTCCAAGAAATTGCTTTTGTGTCGTATACCATTGTTCTATCTCCTTACTGTATGTAATCATTAAGAACATACGTTCTAATCTAGTATACTCTTTTTATTCGAAAAGGGAAAGCAAAAAATAATGTAAGCTTGGATTTCCAAGCTTACATTATTGATGCGTCCGTCATAATCTCTATTTTTTATTATAAGTTAGATAGGAATAAGAAACAAGATGATATATATAATGTTGAGAGTTTTAAAAATTCTGTATATTATAGGTGTACTAAAGTGTAAGGGAATGAGAGGTATGGTATACGTAATTTCACTGCAAGGGCCGATGGCTAGCGGAAAAACAACATTGGCTAAAAGGTTAGAGAGATGTGGGCTTTCGGTTATATATGAAAATCCTTATCCAATTGTAGAAAAGCGAAAGCGATTAAATTTGGATATGAATTCAAAAGAAGGGTTTATCATAAATCAAAAAATGTTTATCGAAGCAAAAATTAAGGAGTTTCAAAATGTGAAAGGTTCAGTCGTAATTTTTGATCGCGGACCAGAAGACATTGAGTTTTTTACACTCTTTTATCCAACGATTATAGGGGAAGAGTGGGATATAGAAGCTGAATTGAAAGGTGAATTATATAAATTAAGAGAATGTCGTTCAGATGCCATTTTTTATTTAGATGTGACGAAAAAGAATGTATATGATAGAAAAAATAACGATAGGACAAGAAAACGAAGTACATTTGAGGAGCAATTTAAATTAGTAGAAACGGAAAAAGATTGGTATAAAAAATTTCCTGTAACTTATTTGGATACGAATAGATTAACAGTGGACGATCTAGAGGTATATTTTATGGACTGGTTAAAGGAGAGAGGACTATGAAAAAAATACTTTTATTTGTATACCCAACATTTGCGGAGTTTGAAATAACAGTAGCAACGGCATTGCTGAAAACGAAGTATGAAATCATAACAGCGGGCTTAACAAAAGAATTGATTATAAGTGAAACTGGGTTGCAAGTGCAGCCGCATATAGAAGTAAGTGAAGTATGTGTAGATGAGTATGAGGGGATACTTATTCCAGGTGGAGAAGAAGTACAGTTGAAAGATGCAAAATCTCTTTTTTCAGTTATTCGTCAATTTCACGAACAAGAAAAATTAGTAGCTGCTATTTGTGCTGGACCGTATGCGCTAGCAAAAGCGGGCTTATTTAAGGGGATTTCTTATACTGCGACTATAGATTATCAAAAGTTCGATTGTTTTCCAATAGAAAATTTCGTGTATAAAGAAGTTGTGCAACACTCAAATATCATTACAGCACAAGGGCATGCATTTGTACCATTCGGAATAGCAATTGCCTCTTATTTTGGAGTGGCAGACGAACATAATACAGATTTTTATGGTGGTAAAGGCAATGTAGTAATGGAGAAACTTTTACGAGAAAACGTGTAAAAGCTAGCAAATGCTAGCTTTTTTCTTTTTGACATCGATAAATGGCTAACGTTTTTGGATCACGCCATATACCGTTATGAAGTGATAATTCATTTTCTACTTCTTCTTTTAGCCATACCTTCATTTCCGCGTGAAGGTATGTATTATCAGGTATATTTAGCGACGGAAACATGCTAGAAATATAGTTTACAATCGGAGTAGCATGATGAAAAACGAGAGCATTATGAATAACTGCTTCTTCAACAGTTGGAAAAACAGACTGTAATATCTCTTTACCATTTTCCAAACAAAATGGCGTGACTGAAGATGTTGTTTTCGGTAAATCAAATGCGTCTAACATGCGGTTACACATTTCAACTATACGAGGTAATGTAACGTCAGAATTTGTTGTAGCTAAAAGTGAGCCGCCAGGACGTATTACTTTATGGAATCCTTGGATTGTTTTTTCGACGTCTTTCATGTGGTATAACATATGTCTTGCGACGATCCAGTCGTAGCAATTAGCTTCGAAAGGAAGTTTACCAGCGTTACCTAGTCTCCACTCAATTATGCTATTTTTTATTGTAGCTTCAGAAAGCATCGTTTTCGATTGATCCAAACCTGTTAAATGTCCTGTATGACCGTTAGTTTGTAATAGGGAAAGGAAACTCCCGTTAGCGCACCCAACCTCTAATATTTTTTCATCTCCTTGAAGTTGTAAATGATCCATGACGACTTCATCTAAATTCACATGTTTTTCTTCATAATGTTTATGCGTATTAATACGTGTTTGTAAATGGTTACTTACGTTGTATTGGCGTTTTACATCATTCATTTTTTCACATTCCACCTTCGTGCAAAATTGCTGAATCGCATGTGTTAATACGTCGGTTTTCTTTAAACCTTCATAATGGAGTGCAGCTTCAAACCTTTCAAGTAATTTTTCTTCAATTCGAAAATGAATATCTTTTCGCTTCGTCATTGAAATCTCGCCCCTTTGCATCTGTTAGTGAGACTATAGCATGCTTGGAAAAATTGTGTAAATAATTTGTGTACACAATATGGAGGGGATGAAAAAATTGTTTGAATGTGAGTTTAAACTATTGACGATTTAAACGTTTTCATATATTCTTAAATTAAGTAATATTCAAATAATTCAAAAGAAATGAGAGAGTCACATGCTTCTTCAAGGAACACATCGAATTGGTCGTATGGCCATGCTGTTGGCACTTGCGGATGAGAATGAAAGTCCTGTATTATCCATTCCAAAAGGTTGGAAGTATTGTACGGGGAAAGTGGGTTCAATGAATTCGCAAAAGGTTGTCGCAGCAATGGAAACAGCGGCTAAAAGCAACCAAGTTATTGAAACAGACGTTTACAGAGAAACACATGCACTTTATCATGCAATTATGGAAGCTTTGTACGGAGTGACGAGAGGTCAAATTCAGTTAGCAGACGTTCTTCGTACAGTAGGACTTCGTTTTGCGATTGTGCGCGGTACACCATACGACGGAAAAAAAGAAGGCGAATGGGTTGCTGTTGCATTATATGGAACGATTGGTGCACCTGTAAAAGGATCTGAGCATGAGGCGATTGGTTTAGGAATTAATCACATATGATTTGCCCATAGTCTATTAGTTAGAAGGGGGCCTTACTTTTTTAGGACAGAAGTCTGTCTTAAAAAGATAAGGTCCCCTTTTGCCTTTTTAAGGAGGAAAAATGATGATTACGTTAACAGGACATACATTGACAGTTGAAGAAATGAAGAGGTTATTACTGGAAGGAGAAGGTGTAACAGCTTGTCCAACTAGTATGCAAAAGGTAGCGGAGTGCCGCGAAGTAGTTGAGAAAATTGTAGAGGACGGAAAAGTCGTTTACGGAATTACAACTGGATTTGGAAAGTTTAGTGATGTGCTTATCCAAAAAGATGATGTAAAGGCACTTCAGCATAATTTAATTCAGTCACATGCATGCGGGATTGGTGATCCATTCCCTGAAGAAGTATCGCGCGGAATGTTAATTTTACGAGCAAACACGATGCTTAAAGGAGTATCAGGCGTAAGGCCGCTTGTTGTAAATATGCTTCTTGAGTTTGTAAATCGTAAAATTCATCCAGTCGTTCCGCAACAAGGTTCACTTGGTGCGAGTGGAGATTTGGCACCTTTATCTCATCTTGCGCTCGTATTATTAGGCGAAGGTGAAGTGTTCTATAAGGGGAAACGCGTTCATGCAATGGTTGCTCTTACAGAAGAAGGGCTTGAGCCAATTGAACTTGAAGCGAAAGAAGGTCTTGCATTAATTAATGGTACGCAGGCGATGACAGCGCAAGGAGTTCTTTCTTATATAGAAGCAGAAGCAACGGCGTATCAAGCTGAACTAATTGCTTCGATGACAATTGAAGGGTTACAAGGCATTATTGATGCATTTGATGAAAATGTTCATAAAGCACGTGGTTATAAAGAGCAAGTGGATGTAGCAAGCAGAATTCGTGACATTCTTCATGATAGTAAGTTAACAACAAAACAAGGAGAACTACGTGTACAGGATGCCTATTCACTTCGTTGTATCCCGCAAGTACACGGTGCTTCTTGGCAAGTTTTGAATTATGTGAAAGAAAAATTAGAAATTGAAATGAATGCCGCAACAGATAATCCGCTAATCTTTGATGGCGGGGAAAAAGTAATTTCAGGTGGTAACTTCCACGGTCAACCGATTGCGTTTGCGATGGACTTCTTAAAAGTAGGAATGGCGGAACTTGCAAATATTTCGGAGCGCCGTATTGAGCGTTTAGTAAATCCGCAATTAAATGATTTACCACCATTTTTAAGTCCAGAACCAGGACTGCAGTCAGGTGCAATGATTATGCAGTATGCTGCAGCGTCACTTGTTTCTGAAAATAAAACGTTAGCACATCCGGCGAGTGTAGATTCAATTCCGTCTTCTGCTAACCAAGAAGATCATGTAAGTATGGGAACAATTGCTTCACGCCATGCTCATCAGATCATTCAAAATGCAAGACGTGTTCTTTCAATTGAGATGATTTGTGCAATGCAAGCAGCAGAATATCGTGGTATTGAAAACATGAGTACAGTGACGAAGAGCTTCTACCATCAAGGTCGTCAGCAAGTGCCATCTATTAAAAATGACCGTATATTCTCAACGGATATTGAAAATATTGCGCATTGGTTAAAAACGAATTATTCGATAAAAGAAAGATTAGATGTAAACGCAGCACTATAAAATGAGAAAAGGGAGAGATTGAAATGGAAAAAGTACAACAAACAATTCGCGCGCCAAGAGGTACTGAGTTACAAACGAAAGGGTGGGTTCAGGAGGCTGCACTTCGAATGTTAATGAACAATTTAGATCCTGAAGTTGCTGAAAAACCAGAAGAATTAGTTGTATATGGTGGAATTGGCCGTGCAGCTCGTAACTGGGAAAGCTACAATGCAATCGTAGATTCATTAAAAACGTTAGAAAGCGATGAAACGTTACTTGTTCAATCAGGAAAACCAGTTGCCATTTTTAAATCACATGAAGATGCGCCTCGCGTACTGTTAGCCAACTCAAACTTAGTACCAAAATGGGCGAACTGGGATCACTTCCGTGAACTAGAGAAAAAAGGTCTTATGATGTACGGACAAATGACAGCAGGTAGCTGGATTTACATTGGAACACAAGGAATTTTACAAGGAACATATGAAACATTTGGCGAAGCAGCTCGTCAACATTTCGATGGTTCATTAAAAGGTACATTAACACTTACTGCTGGTTTAGGTGGTATGGGTGGTGCACAACCTCTTGCTGTAACGATGAATGGCGGTGTTGTTATTGCTATTGACGTCGATAAGCGTAGCATCGATCGTCGTATTGAAAAGAGATACTGTGATATGTATACAGAATCGTTAGAAGAAGCATTAACGGTTGCAAACGAGTATAAAGAGAAGAAAGAACCAATTTCTATTGGCTTATTAGGAAATGCGGCAGAAATTTTACCAGAACTAGTGAAGCGTAATATTACGCCAGATTTAGTTACGGATCAAACATCAGCTCATGATCCATTAAACGGTTATATTCCAGTAGGCTACACATTAGAAGAAGCGGCGAAACTTCGTGAAGAAGACCCAGAACGTTACGTACAATTATCAAAAGAAAGCATGACAAAACATGTAGAAGCAATGCTTGCAATGCAAGAAAAAGGCGCAATTACATTTGATTATGGAAATAACATTCGCCAAGTTGCTTTCGATGAAGGTTTGAAAAATGCTTTCGATTTCCCAGGATTCGTTCCAGCATTTATCCGTCCATTATTCTGTGAAGGAAAAGGACCGTTCCGCTGGGTAGCACTTTCTGGTGATCCAGAAGATATCTATAAAACAGACGAAGTAATTTTACGCGAATTCGCTGACAATGAGCATTTATGTAACTGGATTCGTATGGCACGTCAACAAGTGGAGTTTCAAGGTCTTCCATCACGTATTTGTTGGTTAGGTTACGGTGAGCGCGCGAAATTTGGTCGCATTATTAATGAAATGGTGGCAAATGGTGAATTATCAGCACCAATCGTAATCGGTCGTGACCATTTAGATTGCGGATCAGTAGCATCTCCAAACCGTGAAACAGAAGCGATGAAAGATGGTAGTGATGCAGTAGCAGACTGGCCAATTTTAAATGCATTAATTAACAGTGTAAACGGTGCAAGCTGGGTATCTGTTCACCACGGTGGCGGCGTTGGTATGGGTTATTCACTTCACGCTGGAATGGTTATCGTTGCAGATGGAACAGAAGCAGCAGCAAAACGTATTGAGCGCGTATTAACTTCTGACCCTGGTATGGGTGTTGTTCGTCACGTGGATGCTGGATATGACTTAGCTGTGGAAACTGCGAAAGAAAAAGGCGTTAACATTCCAATGATGAAATAAGGAGGAGAAAACATGCTGGACACTTTACTAATAAATATTGGTCAATTACTAACAATGGATCAAGAAGATGGCTTGTTAAGACGGGAAGCGATGAACACGCTTCCTGTTATCGAAAACGGTGCGGTTGGAATTGAAAACGATGTAATTACTTTCGTTGGAACAGCGGAAGAAGCGAAAGGATTACAAGCGAAAGAAGTTATTGATTGCGGCGGGAAAATGGTTTCTCCTGGTCTTGTTGACCCGCATACTCATCTTGTATTTGGTGGATCTCGTGAAAATGAAATCGCACTAAAATTACAAGGAGTTCCGTACTTAGAAATTTTAGAACAAGGCGGAGGCATTCTTTCGACTGTAAATGCAACGAAACAAGCATCGAAAGAAGAACTTGTTCAAAAAGCGAAATTCCATTTAGACCGTATGTTATCTTTCGGAGTTACAACTGTAGAAGCGAAGAGTGGTTACGGATTAGATGATGAGACGGAATGGAAACAATTAGAGGCAACTGCACAATTACAAAAAGAGCATCCGATCGATTTAGTTTCCACATTTTTAGGTGCTCATGCAGTTCCGAAAGAATATAAAGGTAGATCGAAAGAATTTTTACAATGGATGTTAGACCTACTACCAGAAATGAAAGAGAAGCAATTAGCGGAATTCGTTGATATTTTCTGTGAAACAGGTGTGTTCTCTGTCGAAGAGTCAAAAGAGTTTTTATTAAAAGCGAAAGAGCTTGGCTTTGATGTGAAAATTCATGCAGATGAAATCGACCCTCTTGGTGGTGCGGAAGCAGCGGCAGAAATCGGTGCAGCATCAGCAGACCATTTAGTTGGCGCTTCTGATAAAGGAATTGAAATGCTTGCAAACTCTAATACAGTAGCCACTTTATTACCAGGAACAACTTTCTATTTAAATAAAGAAAGTTTTGCTCGCGGTCGTAAAATGATTGATGAAGGTGTTGCAGTTGCGTTAGCTACAGACTTTAACCCAGGTAGCTGTCCAACTGAAAATATTCAGCTTATTATGAGCATTGCGATGCTAAAACTGAAAATGACACCAGAAGAAGTTTGGAATGCTGTAACGGTTAACTCATCATATGCCATTAACCGTGGTGATGTAGCTGGGAAAATTAGAGTTGGTCGTAAGGCAGATTTAGTTTTATGGGATGCTTACAATTATGCTTACGTACCGTATCATTACGGCGTAAGTCATGTGAATACAGTATGGAAGAATGGTAATATTGCATATACAAGAGGTGAACAATCGTGGAGCACGGCCACTATTTAAAGAAAAATGCAAAGTTTATTGATCGTGAAGTGACAAAATGGAGTGAGATGATTAAAGATTGGGAGGAAGGCGTAGAAATATTCGGTGCTGCTTTAATTGGAGCACCCCTTTCTAAACCATCTATTAGTCATTCAGGAGCAAGTTTTGCTCCAAAAACAATTCGAGCGATGTTAGATGCATACAGCACATATGCAATTACAGAAGAACACGATATGAAAGAAAGTGTCTTATATGATTGCGGCGATATTACGATGCATGTGACGGATATAAAAGAAAGTCATAACCGAATTGCGAAAACAGTTGGTCATGTAACGAAAGTAAATCCGAACATGATACCAATCGTTCTTGGTGGTGACCACTCGATTAGTTTTCCGAGTATAACAGGCTTTGCAAACAGTAAAGGAAAGGTCGGGATTATTCAATTTGATGCTCATCATGATTTGCGTAATTTAGATGATGGAGGCCCGTCAAATGGTACACCATTCCGTAGTTTACTAGAAAATGATGTCATTACAGGGAAACAACTTGTTCAAATTGGAATTCGTAATTTTTCTAACGCACATACGTACCATGAATATGCAATAGAGCATGGCGTAACAGTGTATACAATGAAAGACGTACGAGAACGAGAAATAAAAGATATTATCACGGAAAGTATTGAAGTGTTAAGAAAACAAGGTGTGACTTCTATTTATATTTCTCTTGATATGGATGTACTAGACCAAGCGTTTGCACCAGGTTGTCCAGCAATTGGGCCAGGTGGAATGGATAGTACGACTTTACTAGATGCGATTGAATTCCTTGGTAAAGAACCGCTCGTTCAAGGGATGGATATAGTAGAGATTGATCCAACTCTTGATTTCAGGGATATGACGAGTAGAGTAGCAGCGCAAGTGATTATGAGTTTTCTTTTAGCGAGGGAAATAGTTAGTAAGCAGGTTAGTATATAGACGGAAAAGTAGATCTTTATCTATGCCTTATCAAAAACACATTACTACTCAAATGTAGTAATGTGTTTTTATGTTAAAAGAGAATGAATGTGGGTGGAACCGTTAATAAAATTGCGGGTTTTTATAGTGTGTTATGTAAATTTAATTTCTTGCTTTTGAAGTATTGACGTGTAAAATAATTTTATGATAAAATAAAAATTTTGCTAAAAAACTAAAAGTGTGTTAAGCTTGAGAAGGTTACCATATATGGAGGTGGATTATTTGTTTCAAATTGGCGATAACATTGTTTATCCAATGCAGGGAGCAGGTATAATTAAAGCCATAGAAGAGAAGGAAGTCTCAGGAGAAAAACAACAGTATTATGTTATAAAAATGTCGGCTAGTAATATGGAACTAATGATTCCAGCAGGGAGAATATTGAATTCGAATATACGACCAGTGACGGATATAACCGCATTAGCACACATAATGGATATTTTTCAACATGGGGAATCAGATAGATTACTTACGTGGAAACAAAGGTATAAATTGAACACTGATAAAATAAAGACGGGTAAAATGCAAGAAGGTGCTGAAGTTGTGCGCGATTTAATGCGTATACAGAAAGAAAAAGCACTTAATGCAAGCGAAAAGAAGATGTTAGATAACGCATATGAATTTTTGATTAGTGAACTGGGATTAATTGAAGGTATCACAGAAAATCAGATAAAAAGCTTTTGTTAAGGTTCATTACAAATAATGTATTATATCCCAAAAAAGATCTTGAATTTTTTGGGAACATAATTATAGAAATTTTATCATTTCAAAGACATTCAACTCTTTCAAACCACTTTTAGAGCATTACCTCTATTGTTATTACTACAATCAAATCCATTTTTATTTTTTAATTTCATTTATGAATGTTCGAAGTTTAATTGAATACTTCGATAAAATAGTTACTTGATTTTTGCAATCCTGATTCACACTGGCACGGACGAGGAGCCGTAAGGATGAAAGAGAGGTAGGGCTTTCATTGTTTTAGGTATATAAGTTATTATTTTTAGAAGAATACTGAACCATATTCACTTCTATTGATAAGGTATTTTTTATATTAAAGAGATAAACGAATTGACAGCCATATATGGTCAACAAAAAAGGTTTCCTTCTAAGGAAACCTTTTTAATATTATTTATAGTATTTTATTTTTTTTGATATTCGAATTTTTTATTGTAAAGTCGTAAAAATTGACGTTACTATCTAAAAGTAAGTATGATGCGATTATAGTAAGATTTTTTAGGGGGAAGAAAAATGACAAGTTCAAGTAATAAAGCAGCGAGTATTTATGAAGGAACAAATGTAAACGCTGGTGGATCTTTTGAAAACGTTGAAGAAACAAAGTTGTTTGATCCAATTCAAATTGGAGCTTGGTCTCTTCGTAATCGTATAGCGATGGCACCGATGACAAGATGCTTTGCAGATAATGAAACTGGAGTAGTTGGTGCTGATGTAGTGGAGTACTACAGAAAACGTGCTGCGGATGGAATTGGACTAATTATTACAGAAGGAATTGTCATTAGTCCGAGAGCAAAAGGGAACCCGGGAGTACCAGGTATTTATACACAAGAACAAATCGATTCTTGGAAACCTGTTACAGAGGCAGTACATAAAGAAGGCGGGACGATTATTGCTCAAATATGGCATGTTGGGCGTATGAGTCATCATGAAATAATTGGTGGTCAAATGCCACAAGCACCATCTGCTATCGCTGCAGAGGGAAATGTTCCACGCTTTCGTAAACCGTTTGATACGCCAGAAGCAATGACGTTAGAAGAAATACAAGAAGTAATCGGTCAATACGCACAAGCTGCGAAAAATGCGATTGAAGCTGGATTTGATGGAGTAGAAATTCACGGTGCACACGGATATTTAATCGATCAATTTACGTATGAGTTTGCGAATAAGCGAACAGATAAATATGGCGGTAATTTAAAACAAAGGTTAACGTTTATGAAAGAAGTAACGGCGGCTGTAGTAGAAGCTGTTGGAGCTAATAAAACACTTCTTCGCTTCTCTGCTTTCAAAGGCGATAATCCTACTTATATGTGGGAAAACCCTGAGCTTGCAATTGAAACGTTCGTAAATATGTTCAAAGAAGTTGGATTAACGATGATCCATCCCTCAACGATGAATTATACGCAAGAGATTGCTGACGGAAAGAATTTTCATCAACTAGTAAGAAAATATTGGGATGGTACGATTGTTGGGGTTGGTAATTTAAATCCGAAAGAGGCCGAAGAAGCGTTGCAAGAAGGAACAATTGATGTAGTGGCATTCGGCAGACCGTTAATTGCTAATCCAGACTTTGTTCATCGAATTAAACATGCTGAAAGTTTAGTTGAATATGACGCGAAAGAGCATCTTGCTACGTTAGTATGAATAAAGATAAAAGGAGAGCACACCGAGTGTTCTCCTTTTATTATGGGATTTCATAGGGGGAAGCGGGATGAGTGAAACGCTACTCGTTATTATTAGTATATTACTATTTTTAATGTTGCTTTTAATCATCTTTTTTATCATTACATTTTTTATAAAAAAACGAACACATCATTCTATTTTAAAGTTACATCCGTACTTAGGAAGAATGCGCTACTTACTGGAAAAGATAGGGCCTGAATTTCGACAATATTGGTTTGATCATGATACGGATGGAAAGCCTTTCTCACGTTATGATTTTCAAAGTGTTATGTTTTTAGCGAAATATCGCTCTGAAATACTTGGTTTTGGATCAAAACGAGATTTTGAAGCTTCTGGCTATTATATTGCTAATACATTATTTCCGATATTAACTGAGGAATTAAGTGTGAATCTTTCGCAAGAGCGGGAAGGTAAAAAGTACATGATTCATAAAGAAGGGTTATTTTCAAGAAGAGAAAAATTGACAGCGGATACAACGAATCTTTGGCTGTACGAAGAAGATGATGCAATTATAGTCGGTGAAAACCGTAAATATCCGTGGAAACTACATGGCATGTTTGGAGCATCTGCGACTTCTTACGGCGCGATTGGAGAAAATTATATTTTAGCGAGTGGTTTTGGAGCGAAAATGGCAGGCGGATCGTGGATTAATACTGGTGAAGGTGGCGTTATTCCAGAACATTTACATACAGGAGCGAATATCGTTGCGCAAATTGGTCCAGGGTTATTTGGGTACCGTGATGAGGACGGTAATTTTTCAATGGGAAAATTCATGGAGAAAGCGAAAGAAAGTAATATTAGAGCATTCGAATTGAAATTTGGGCAAGGTGCTAAAATACGTGGTGGTCATCTAGAGGGACAAAAAGTAAATGAGAAAATTGCTTTTGTTCGCAACGTCCGAAAGGGAGAGACGATTAATTCACCGAATCGATTTTCATTTTTAAAGAATGCAGTGGATACACTTTGTTTTATTCAACAGTTGCAAGAAAGCGGCGGTAAACCAGTTGGAATGAAAATTGTAATTGGTCAGCAGGAGCCTTTGGAAGATTTAATAAAAACAATGAAAGAACTAAATATTTACCCAGATTTTATTACAATAGACGGTTCAGAAGGCGGATCAGGGGCAACGTATAAATCGATGGCAGATTGTATGGGACTGCCGCTTATTCCAGCATTACTTACATTTATCGATACAGCAAATTATTATGGTGTCCGTAACAAGTTTAAAGTATTTGCATCGGGTAAATTAATCACACCAGATAAAGTGGCGATTGCTTTAGCGATTGGAGCGGATGCTGTAAGTTCAGCCCGCGGATTTATGATGGCAAGCGGCTGTATTATGGCCCTTCAATGTAATTCTGGCCAATGTCCATCTGGTGTAGCCACGACGAATCCGCATTATCAAAAAGCGTTAGATCCGTATGAGAAGAAGTGGCGAGTCATGAATTATATTATTAGTATGAGATATAGTTTATTTTCATTAGCAGCGGCAGCGGGAGTGAAGAGCCCGCGCCATTTAACTAGAGAGCATATTGTGTTTAAAGACGAGGTGGGGAGAGTAGTTCCTCTTTTGGAATTGTTTCCTATAGTAAATCAAACCTAAAAGTATATTTGATGTGTAAGATTTTTTAGAGGAATAATTATATTTTTGGAAAAATTAGGAGTATAATAGGGGAGTATTTTTGAAAATGACTATTTTTAGGGAGAGATTCACTTGCAGCAAGGTTCGTACAGTATTACAATTTTTTTACTCGTCATAGGGCTCGTTATATTTAGACGCATGCGCTCTATGAATCGACCAATTAATAATAAAGGAAGACGACTACTATTGCCATTATTCTTCTTATTACCAGGTTTTTCTTTATACGCAGCACCGATACAACTTGCTGGTTGGCAAATTGGTATAGCTGCTGGGATCGGACTGTTATTGTCAATTCCACTTATTATTTTAAGTGGGTATGAAGTCAGAGAAGATGGTCAAATTTATGCAAAAAAAGTATCGCTTTTATTGCTACATTTTTAGTTATCGTTCTTTTACGTGCTTATTTTAGAAGACATTTACAAGGTCTAGATCCAAAGTCAATCGGCATTCTTTTCTACACTCTTGCGGTTTGTTATATAGTACCTTGGCGTATTGGATGCTATATGAAATTTCGTAAAGTATATGTAGAGAAAGCGAAATTTGAGACGTCAATAAGCTAAAAGTCATACATTTGTATGGCTTTTAGTTTTTAAAATTTATCGGGTAAAGGAATGAAAATAAGGTGTGAAAAAACACTCTTTAATTTTCTGGATATTATTACTTTAATTTCTTGAAAAATCATTGTAATCCACTGGGATAAAGGCGTTTATAAAGGTTTTCACATGTAATGAAAAGTGCTCGTTCACTTGAAAGAACAAAAAATGTTTGTTAAGGTAGGGAACCATAAGCGAAAACAAGAAAATAGAAAAAGTCATTTTTCGAAATTTTGAATGGCTTATGGAATAAGGGAGAGATTTGGTGAAGATTGAAATTATGGTTTCGCTTGCTATTTATATGGCAGGTATGTTGTATATCGGATATTGGTCTTATAAGAAGACATCCGATTTATCAGATTATATGTTAGGTGGAAGGGGACTCGGTCCAGCAGTTACAGCTTTATCAGCTGGTGCTTCTGACATGAGTGGTTGGATGCTAATGGGATTACCTGGTGCGATGTATGCAACAGGATTATCAAGTATATGGATTGCGATAGGTTTATTAATAGGTGCTTATGCAAACTATTTAATCATTGCCCCACGTTTACGAACGTATACAGAAGTGGCAAATGATTCAATTACGATTCCAGACTTTTTAGAGAATCGGTTTAAAGATCGTACGAAAATACTTCGTTTTGTCTCCGCTATCGTCATTTTAGTATTTTTCACATTCTATGCGTCGGCTGGTTTAGTTTCAGGTGGACGTTTGTTTGAAAATTCTTTCAACCTAGATTATAAAATTGGTTTATTTGTAACAGTGGGTGTCGTTGTTGCGTATACACTATTCGGTGGCTTTCTAGCCGTAAGCTGGACGGACTTTGTACAAGGTTGTATTATGTTTATTGCGCTTGTACTAGTGCCAATTGTTGCTTTTACGGATGTCGGTGGTGTAACAGAAACATTTAATACGATTAAACAAGTCGATGCATCGCATTTAGATATGTTTAAAGGGACCACAATACTTGGCATTATTTCATTTTTAGCATGGGGACTTGGGTATTTTGGTCAACCGCATATTATTGTCCGTTTTATGGCAATTACCTCTATTAAAGATTTAAAGACTTCTCGTAGAATCGGTATCGGTTGGATGACGATTTCAATTATAGGTGCAATGCTTACTGGTCTAATTGGTATCGCTTATTATGCTAAAAATAATGCGACATTACAAGACCCAGAAATGGTCTTTGTAACATTCTCCAATATTTTATTCCATCCGTACATTACAGGATTTTTATTATCAGCTATTTTGGCTTCGATTATGAGTAGTATTTCCTCACAATTACTTGTTATTTCAAGTGCAGTAACGGAAGACTTCTATAAAACATTTTTCCGTCGTAATGCAAGTGACAAAGAACTTGTATTTATCGGTAGATTGTCAGTATTAGTAGTAGCTATGATCGCAGTTGTTTTAGCGTATCATCCAAGTGATACAATTTTAACACTTGTAGGTTATGCTTGGGCTGGATTTGGTTCAGCGTTCGGACCAGCCATTTTATTAAGTTTATATTGGAAAAGAACGAATAAATGGGGCGTTCTTGCAGGTATGATTGTTGGTGCAGTAGTTGTTATAGCATGGGTAAAAATTCCAAGTTTAAAAGCAATTATGTATGAAATGGTACCTGGATTTTTCTGTAGTTTATTAACTGTTATCGTTGTAAGTTTATTAACGAAAGAACCCGTTAAGGCAGTTCATCGTGAATTTAATGAGATGGAAGCAATATTGGAAGAAGAAACGAAATGATTAGCGAAGAGAGTAAACGAAACTGGCGTTTACTCTCTTTTTATTTAAAATGAAAATAAGGAACTTATTGACAACTAAAAGTAAGTAACTTATAATAAATTTGAGTTCAAGTTAATTTGTACTTTGAATAAAGATTTTAAATGGAGTAAATATTTTTTAAAAACTATCTCGAATTTGAGATGAATTGACAAGCTGGAAGTTAATGTGTATTTTTATAATCGATATCTCGAATTCGAGATAAAATTATAATGACGGATTTTACTTTGTAGCATGGACAAAATGAATAATGAATTTAAATGTAAAAGAATTTTTATAATGAAATAAAAAAGGAGTGGAAGAAATGGAAAAGAAAACAATGGGAATCCATCACATTACAGCGATTGTAGGGCATCCACAAGAAAATGTAGACTTTTATGCTGGTGTATTAGGGTTACGTTTAGTGAAACAAACAGTGAATTTTGATGATCCAGGTACGTACCACCTTTATTTTGGAAATGAAGGAGGAAAACCTGGAACAATTATTACGTTTTTCCCATGGGCAGGTGCTCGTCAAGGTATTATTGGGGATGGTCAAGTAGGAATTACGTCTTACGTTGTACCAAAAGGTGCAATGGAGTTTTGGGAAAATAGATTAGAAAAATTCGATGTTTCGTATACGAAAATGACTCGTTTTGGAGAGGAGTATTTAGAATTTGATGATCCGCATGGTTTGCATATAGAATTAGTTGAAAGAGAAGCAGGCGAATTAAATAATTGGAGTTTTGGAGAAGTTACACCAGAAGTAGCAATTAAAGGGTTTGGAGGTGCTGTTCTTTTATCTGCACAGCCTCAAAAAACAGCTGAATTGTTAGAACATATTATGGGTCTTGAGAAAATTGGAGAAGAGGGTGAATTTGTTCGATTCCGTTCTTCTGCTGATATTGGAAATATTATTGATTTGAAATTATCAACAATCGGTCGTGGCCAAATGGGCGTTGGTACAGTTCATCATATAGCTTGGAGAGCGATTGACGATGCTGATCAGCTAGACTGGAAAGAGCATGTGTCGCGTTTTGGATATCACGTAACTCCTGTACAAGATCGAAATTATTTTAACGCGATTTATTTTAGAGAACATGGTGAAATCTTATTTGAAATTGCAACAGATCCTCCTGGTTTCGCTCATGATGAATCGTTAGAGACGATGGGTGAGGAATTAAAGTTACCGGAACAATATGAACAACATAGAAAACAGATTGAACAAACGCTTTTACCATTTGAAGTGAGAAATTTAGATTAAAGTGATTGAAGGGGGAACAGGATTATGATGAAACATGTTTTTCAAAAAGGAAAAGATACGTCAAAACCAGTGTTGTTATTACTTCATGGCACAGGTGGTAATGAATTAGATTTACTACCACTTGCAGAAATAATTGATCCGGAAGCGTCGGTATTAAGCGTTAGGGGAAATGTGTTAGAGAATGGGATGCCGCGTTTCTTCCGCCGATTAGCAGAGGGCATTTTTGATGAAGAGGATTTAATTTTCCGTACGAAGGAATTAAATGAATTTTTAGATGAATCGGCTAAAGAATATAAATTCGATAGAAATAACATTGTAGCTATCGGTTATTCGAATGGGGCAAATATCGCAGCAAGCTTATTATTCCATTACGAAAATGCATTAAAAGGTGCTGTGCTTCATCACCCAATGGTACCTAGAAGAGGAATGCAATTAGCAAATTTAGCAGGGAAATCTGTGTTTATTACTGCTGGGACAAATGACCCAATTTGTTCATCAGCAGAGTCAGAGGAATTGAAGGTACTATTAGAAAATGCAAATGCGAATGTAACAATGCATTGGGAAAATCGAGGGCATCAATTAACGATGGGTGAAGTAGAAAAAGCAAAAGAGTGGTATGACAAAGCATTTTAAAAAAAGAAGCATCTGCTAACGATTAGTAGATGCTTCTTTTTTATTTAAGACTGGATTGCGAGATGAGATGAAGAAAGTGGTAGCTCAATATCAACAATCGTACCTTTATTTAATTCGCTTGAAATGTGTAATCTACCATGATGTTCTTCAATTATTTTGTAACACATCATTAATCCTAGTCCTGTGCCTTTTTCTTTTAAACTATAAAAAGGTTCGCCTAGACGGGAGATACGATCTTCAGGAATGCCGCAACCTTCATCGATAATTCGTATTAAGATGAAATTATCCTCTAATGGTTTTGTTTGGATGAAAATATTTCCGCCATTTGGCATTGCTTCTATCGCATTTTTTAATATGTTTATAAACACTTGTTTTAATTGGTTACCGTCACATTGAATATCATATACGTAATCAAAATGATCCATGATGATATGAACGCTATGCATAATTGCAGTCGGTAAAATAAATGTAACTACCTCTTCAATTAAAGTTTGTATGTTACAAGTTTGGATAGATAATACTTGTGGCTTAGACATCGCCATAAATTGACTCGTGATGGATTCCATTTGTGAAATCTCACTTAACATAACATCGATATACCATTTCTGCTCCTCACTTATTTCAGGGAGGAGCAACGTTAGAAAACCTTTTAGAGAAGTGAGTGGATTTCGAATTTCATGGGCAATTCCAGCTGTCAGTTGTCCGACTACTGCGAGCTTCTCTGATTTTCGTAGTAACTTTTCAGTTTCTTTTAGCTCAGTAACATCTCTCCCCATCACGATAAGACCTTTGCGAGAACCATCAGGATGATAAAGCGGAACTTTTGATATACTTAAGATTAGATCGAAATCATCTCTATGTATAATAAATTCCTCGCCATGAAGAATTTGTCTTTGTTGCCATGCTAGTTCATCGATTTCTTCACAATGTAAAAAAGCTTCTCGGTATGCTTCATTATATTGAATGAGTTCGCTATCTTTTTTCCCGTGGTAAGGTACATGATGGAAATTGAAGCAAGAAAGTGCGTAATCATTTGCCTCAAGCCAGCGCCCTTCATGATCTTTAAATATAACAAACGCAGGCATGGAGTTTACTAATGTACGTAATCTCTTCTCACTTTCTTTTAGCATATTCTCAATTCTTTCTGATTTTTCAAGTGGCTTCATAATAGCATATACGCCAGTAAGACGATTTTGAACAAAAATAGGAACTAGTTTTGTCACAACATCTAATAAGAATCCATTTTTATGATAAATAGATAAGATATACTCTTGTTGATTATCCGCTTCAGTATTCTTTATATTTTGTAATACTTGCTCAGAAATATGGGCTTCTAAAATAGAGGTAATATTTTTCTGTTCTAATTCTAAAGAAGTGTAACCTAATATTCTTTCGGCAGAAGGATTTATATGTAGAATAACTCCTTCTAAATTTAATGAAATAATACTATCAGGATTGTGTTCGAACAGAGATGCGTACATTTCTGTTAATGAACGATCTTGTATATGGTTTCGCAAACGTCTAGAAATGTTCGGATGACGTTTTTTTTGAGTTGGTGAATATTTTTTACGACTCATAATAGTTCCTCCGTACAAATAGCATCTAAAAAGATTTGTCTATTCATAACTATAATATAGATGTAATGTGTATTTCTATAAAAAATGGAAGTTATAGAATAAATTTTGTTTTTTTTATTTTTTGCAAGGTGAATGCAGGATGGTAATAAGGGGAGCTTATATTGTTTTATAAACCTTTTGTAAGTTACAGACGGCTGTTTTCCGTATAACATTAGGGTAGAGGAGGGGGAGAGAAAATGAAAAATTATATTCAAGGGATTGATCACGTGCAAGTAGCTGCACCTGTAGGGTGTGAAGAAGAGGCGCGTGATTTTTATGGGAATACGATTGGTATGGAAGAAATTCCAAAGCCAGAAGAGTTGAAAAAACGAGGTGGATGTTGGTTTAAATGCGGAAATCAAGAAATCCATATTGGTGTCGAGCGGAACTTTACACCAGCTAAAAAGGCTCATCCAGCTTTTTATGTGAATGAAATTAATGAATTTAAGCAAACACTTATAGAGCAAGGTGTTAAAGTGATTGATGATTATGCACGGCCAGATGTAATTCGATTTTACGTGTCAGATCCATTTGGAAACCGAATTGAATTTATGCAAAATAAAGACTAGGTGGATTCCCACCTAGTCTTTAACTTCTTCTGAAAAGTCCTAATACTTCTACAGTTTCTGTAATATTAACGAAAGCATTCGGGTCGATTTCAGAAATTGTTAGTTTCATACTTGCTAATTCTTCACGAGAAACGACGGTCATAAGTACACGCTTTTTCTCGCTTGAATAAGCACCTTCGCCATCAAGTAACGTTATTCCACGTACAACAGTTGAAAGAAGTTGTTTTTTCATTTTTTCTGCTTCATTTGTTACAATCATAAGTGTAACTTTACGATGTTTTGTATGAACAGCATCAATTACTTTACCAGTTACATAAATTGAAAGTAAGCTTGTAAGTGCAACATCCCAGGTGAAGAAGAATCCTGCGATTATTACAACGACTGCATTTAAAATAATAAGGAATCCGCCAAGTTTAATGTCTCGCTTGCGGGATAAAAGCATACCGATAATATCAAATCCACCAGTGGATCCATTACAGTTAAAAACAAGACCAATACCAGCTCCGGCGATGACACCTCCGAAGATAGAAGATAACAATGGGTCTGTTGCTACGACTTTTACTGGAACGTAGTATAATGCAACAGATAATACAACTACAGAGACAACTGTGTTAAAAATTACTTTTTTTCCAAGACCTATGTACCCTAAAATAATGATAGGTAAGTTTAATACAAAGTTAATAATGCCTGTGTTTACAGGGGTTACAATCCCTAAAATAATAGCAATTCCGCCAATTCCACTACTTAAAATTTTGTGGGGGATAAGGAAAAGATTAAAGGCAACCGCAATAATAATAGAACCGATAATAACACCAAGGAATCTGACCATTTCTTTCCCGTCCTTCACTGAAAAATTCATATTATTTCAAGATTATATATGATATTGAAAGTTTTGGGTAAAAACAGTTTATTTAGGTAAATTAGATTAATCAAAAGAATTTGAGTATTTTATCATTTGAAAGGGGATACAGTTGTGAAGATAAAAACATATCAACAGAAAAGCCCGTTGAAGCAAGAATGTGAGGATTCTTATTTTTTTAATAAAGAAAAAAAGATTTATGGTGTATGTGACGGTGCAACACCACTTGTCCCGTTTCGTGATGAAAAGGGACATAATGGAGCATACATCGCTTCGCATTTATTTG
This sequence comes from Bacillus sp. 196mf, assembly GCF_003217275.1. Lineage (NCBI taxonomy): Bacteria > Bacillati > Bacillota > Bacilli > Caryophanales > Bacillaceae > Bacillus > Bacillus sp. 196mf. The sequence continues at coordinate 70,238 of NZ_QJTG01000015.1, read as the reverse complement.
CAAGTTATTTTACTGCATTACGAGAGAATCATAGTTTACAATTTGCAGTTGCCAAAGCAAATGAAGCATTGCAAAGCAAAATGTTAGAATATGAAGTAGACACGAGAAAAAAAGAGCATTTGTGGTGCACATGTATCGCGGCAGTCCAAATAGTTGGTGAGAAAATTGAATATGCGCAGCTTGGGGACTGTATGATTGTCGCAACTTTTCAAAATGGAACGATGCAAGTATTAACGAAAGACACAGTTGAAGGAATTAGTAAAAGAGCAAAAAAGAAGAGGGAAGAAGATCGTAAAAAAGGGTTATCTGTACCAGAAGAATATGTTTTTCAAGATGTTCGAGAACAGTTAAAATACAATCGTTATCTTGCAAATATGCCAAATGGTTATTCAGTTGCAAATGGAATGAAAGAAGCGATACATTATTTACAACATGGTGAATTACATACAGATGAAGTGAGTGGGATTTTTATTTGTTCAGACGGGTTATTTCACCCAGATTGGTCATTAGAACAAACTGTTGCATATATAAGAAAGAATAGTATAAACGAATATATAGCAATTATTGAAGAGCTAGAAGCGGAAAAGAGAATAAGGCCAGATGATAAAACGATTATTATGATTGATTTTTAAGAGGAGGCAGTTCAAATGGAAATTAAACGTGTTAATCTAACATTTCAAGATGAATTAGTTCCTTTAGAAAAAGTAAACAAACTGATTATTCACCATACAGCTGAAGATGGATGGGACGTGTATAAAACGCATGAATTTCATCAAACTGTAAGGGGGTGGAGCGGAATTGGTTACAACTATTTTATCGAAAAGGATGGAACTGTAGTGGAAGGACGAGGTTTACATATTGGAGCGCACGCGAAAGACCATAACCGCCATACAATTGGAATATGTATGACGGGAAATTTCGATAAATACGATCCAACTCCTGCACAAGTGAATGCATTATATTCTTTATGTAAACTGTTTATGAAGCAATTTGCTATAAAGAAAGAAAATATACTCGGTCATAGAGAGTTAGAAGGAGTTAAAAAAAGCTGTCCTGGTAATCGTTTTTCTATGGTAGAGTTAAGGAAGATACTATCTTAAATATAGAGGAGTAACAACGATGATGAATATAAAAATACCAAATGATAAAAAAGAAGAACTTGTAGCACAAATTCAGCAATTTTTTATGGAAGAAGATTTAGATGAAATTGGACGTTTCCAAGCAGAGCGTTTAATAGAAGAAATGATTAAATTAGTTGGACCGTTTGCATATAATCAAGCAATTGGAGATGCAAGAAAGCTTGTAAGTGAGAAATTAACGAATATGGAAGAAGATTTATACGTGCTAGAGAAGAATGAAGGAAAATAAAAAAAGAGCCGATGGGCTCTTTTTTTATTTTTCTTTCTTGTGTTCTTTATATTCATGTACTTTTTCTTTTACATTACCAACTGTATCTTTAGCAGTGCCTTTCACCTTATCCCATTTTCCTTCAGCTTGTAATTTCTTATTGTCAGTTACTTTCCCAACAACTTCTTTTACTTCACCTTTTACCTTATCAATGGCACCTTCTACTTTTTCTTTTAAACCATGATCATGTTTAGTCATACATTTCTCCTCCTTGTAGTTTGATTAGAATTCTCTTTTCATATTGCAAGTTGAATGATGTATCTAGTAATATCGTAACAAATCTAGTTTGAATATTCAAATGATTAATAGGATAGAAAAGGATTTGTCATAAAATGTTTAAAAATGTAACGGAAGGAGAAATAAAGTAAATTATATGTCTTTTGCGGTCCATATTGATTTTGTATAAGCAATTTTCATGTGGGCACGTTCCATGTTATTTTGACTGCCGCTACCGAACCTTGCTTGTCCAACTATTAAAGTACAATTGGATTCAATAGCTGTCTTAATTCGTTTTTGAATTAATGCAGTATGACAGCCTTTACGCTGAAATTCTGGCAAAGTAGCAGAAGCAGCTAATGATGCGACACCCTTATTTATATACAGGACACCAATACCAGCAGGGATATTTTGAACTTCAGCTATGAAAAAATGCCATCCTGGTTCATTGTAAAGAATTTCATTATTTTGGCGCACGCTATCTTTTGTAAAGGATGGCATATTAAATCCATGTACATAAATGTTTGCAAAAATATCAAACTCATTTTCTTTTAGTTTTCGTATTGTAATATTAGAAGGAAGAAGTGATGAACCCTCTCTCGGTATACTATACAAAGCAGTATGGAAGCTAGATTGATAAAACCCTTTTTGAGATAAGTATTGAAATAATTTAGTTGTACCTTGTGCTGGGGTAATTTCAAAACGACAAGGGATTTGTAGTGATTCATAATAAGAAATGATTGCATCAATCGCATCTGCATTTGTAATACCTTTTACCGTATTAAAAGCAGGACCAGCAATTATTTTTGATGAAAAGGCAGTGGCGCTACCGAATTTTTTCATTTGCACTTGCATTGGGTTTCCGCTTATTGTTTGTAGTCTCTCTAATCTAGAAGAGAGCATATCAATTTCTGCATTTTCAATTTCTGTTGCTATATCGAGTGTCATAACAGTAGTCATAAAATTCCTCCGTTAATAAATATATTTTATAGTACATATACGATTTTTGTTTTGAGATTCCTGTTGAAATGTGAGAGAATAAGAGGTTTTTTGGAAGGGAAATGGAAGTGAGCTGTCGAAGGGAGTGGAAACAGATTAAAGGTGGTGCTCTCATGAAACAAAAAACCGTGCAGACATGCTCTAATTGTGGTTCTCAAAACATAGGAGAAGGTGAGTTTGTCGGATATGCACAAATACGGAAAAAGGAAACGATGTTCACATCTTCACCGGTGGATGCTTATATTTGTACAGATTGCGGGAATATCCTTTCATTAAAAGTACGACATTATGAAAAGTTTAAGCAGAAGCCGTTATGATTATTGAGTAGTGACTTTATTAGAAAAGTTAATAAGAGTAATATTTTACATATATATATATATGAGTATGCCTCAGATAAAGAGATGAAAACATATACTGTACATAGTTCGTTATATGACACATAAAAATATATAGAAGAAATTGTGAGGCAGTAGGAGGAAGAAAAAACAGCTCCTCTTGGAATATTTCATATTTAAAACTCCTTTAAATAAATAAAGGAGTTTTTTGTTTTTTTATAACAATAATTACCTTTAATTGTTATAAATGTTTATTAGGAGAGGGTGGTTTATTAACGCCATAATCATAGAAGAATAATAGCTAAATCGTATACAAAACCACTATATAACACATTCGCAACCGTAAGTTGACAAAGTGCAACCGCGGGAAGATAGAGATAAAGGCAATGTTTACATACAATTTAGGTAAGAAAACAAAGGGGGGACACACATATGGGATTTGGTGAAAAGCTTTTTAAATTAAGAAAAGAAAAGGGCCTTTCTCAAGAAGCATTAGCTGAAAAATTAAACACAACAAGGCAAGCGGTTAGTAAATGGGAAAACGGTCAAGGTTTTCCTGAAACTGAAAAGTTAATAATGATTGGAAATGTATTTGAAGTATCACTTGACTATTTATTAAAAGAAACTGCTGAGCAAAGTAACGAAAAGGAAAATAGTTATTATGTAAGTAAGGAAATGGCAGAAGGGTATGTAGTGTATGGACAAAAAATTTCTAAATATATTGCATTAGGATTTAGCTTGCTTATTTTATCTACAATACCGTACTTATTATTTAAAGAAAATGCAACAATGTCTACGTTTCTTGTCATTATCATTGCAGTGCTTGGAATCGGAGCAATGATGGCACCTGTAACGATAGAAGAGAGTCGATACAATGTATTGAAAAAGGAAGAACTACTATTTGATCAAAACTTTCTAAAAGAATTGACCAAAAGATATGCGACTATTAAGAAGAAGTATACGGCAGTAGTGATCGTTGGATTTTGTTTTATTGCAGCAGGAGCGATACCGTTTTTATTTGAGAAAAAACGAATTACTTCAGGAGAACTCGTACAGTATTATCCTTATTGTGTTGTACTTATTGCTATTGGAGTTTATCTTTTTGTTCGTGTGTTAGGGGTGTTAGAGACGTATCGGATTTTAGTAGAAAATAAGGAATACAGTAATCGTTTTATTTTTAAATTGAAAAAGAAAGTAAGGAAAATGGTAGATAGTTTATAAAAAATAAAAAACATGTTTCGAATCAATGTATTCAAAACATGTTTTTTATCGTTCTGAATTATTTCCAAAGAAATAATTCAGAAAATACAGAAAAATATCGTAATCATTTGTAGAAGTCTGTTATAATAAACGGAAAATGAAAACGTTTTAAAGGGGGACATAACCAATATGATGATGAATGTACCGCTAACAATTAGTTCTATGATGGAAAGAGCAGAAAAGTTATTCTCAAAGAAAGAAATTGTTTCTCGCACACATGATACCATTACGACATTAACGTATAAGCAGCTAGGAGAAAGGACGAGAAGACTTTCTAGTGCGTTAAAAAAGCTTGGGATTAAGGAAGGCGAACGTGTAGGAACGTTAGCGTGGAATCATCATCGACATGTGGAGGCGTATTTTGCTATTCCTGGTATTGCTTCCGTTTTACACACAATTAATATTCGTTTATCTCCTCAACATATTTCATACATTATTCAGCACGCAGAAGACCGAATTGTACTTATAGATGAAGATCTCGTACCGCTTGTTGAAAATATTCAATCACAATTATCAACTGTACAAGCTTACATTATTATGACTGATAAAGATGAACTCCCGAACACTACGCTGAAGCCTGTATATCATTATGAAAAGCTATTAGAAGAAGGCGATCCCAATTTCCAATTTGTAAAAGATATTGATGAAAATACACCAGCTGGTATGTGTTATACGTCAGCGACTACAGGAAATCCGAAAGGTGTTGTATATACGCATCGTAGTACTGTATTACACTGTATGGCACTCGGTTTAGCTGATACAGCTGCTTTATCGGAAAGTGATGCAGCAATGGCAATCGTCCCGATGTTTCATGTGAACGCTTGGGGACTTCCTTTTGCAGCTACTTGGTTTGGATCAAAACAAGTTCTTCCAGGACCGATGTTTACGCCAAAAATTTTATTAGAAATGATCCAATCTGAAAAAGTGACGTTAGCTGCCGGTGTGCCGACAATTTGGCTTGGTGTATTACAAGAGTTAGAAAATAATAGTTACGATTTATCTAGTATGACGAGAATACTATGCGGTGGTGCAGCTGCACCGAAAAGTGTTATTAAAGCATTTGAACAGAAACATAATGTTCCGTTCATACATGCATATGGTATGACTGAAACGAGTCCACTCGTAACACTTGCACGTTTAAAAAGTTATGAAACGGAATTATCGTATGAAGAGCAACTAGAAATTCGCTCCAAACAAGGATATCTTGTACCTGGTGTCGAGATGAAAGTAGTCGGTACAAATGGTGAAGTGAAGTGGGATGGTACTGAGATGGGAGAATTATGTTTACGAGCACCTTGGATCGCTGAAAGCTATTATAACGATGATCGTACTGTCGAAGGGTTTCGCGATGGATGGTTATATACTGGTGATGTTGTCACAGTGGATGAGGAAGGTTGCGTGAAAATTGTTGACCGTACGAAGGATGTTATTAAAAGCGGGGGAGAATGGATTTCTTCGGTCGATCTTGAAAATGCTTTAATGGCACATGATGCTATATTTGAAGCGGCTGTCGTTGCAGTTCCTCACCCTCAGTGGCAAGAGCGACCAATTGCCTGCGTTGTTCAAAAGAAAAATAGTACGGTTACAAAAGAAGAAATATATGAGTTTTTAAAACCACAGTTTGCGAAGTGGTGGTTGCCAGACGATATTGTCTTTATGGAAGAAATACCGAAAACATCTGTTGGGAAGTTTTTAAAACAGGCGCTTCGGAAAGAACTGGAGCATTTGCATAGAGAGAAATAAGTGAACTTCTGTTTGTAAACTCTAATACATTAACGGTTGACAAAAGAGGAGTGGAAAGATAATATAATTTTTGTGATATGTTATCTAAGATAAATTTTAAGTTTACAAATAGGAGAAGCAAATATGAATACAAAAAACTTAGTTTTCGTCGCTTTATTTAGTTCTATTATGGGAGTGTTAGGGTTAATACCTCCGATTGCTCTTTCTATTACACCAGTTCCAATTACATTGCAATCACTCGGTGTTATGCTTGCGGGTGGGTTGTTAGGATCACGTCTAGGTGCGTTAAGTCAGCTTATTTTCTTACTTATTGTAGGAGTTGGAGCACCATTGCTTGCTGGTGGACGCGGTGGCCTTGGTGTATTTGTTGGACCAAGTGCAGGATATTTACTTGGTTACATCATTGGGGCGTTTGTTATTGGTTATTTAATTGAGCGTTTACGTGAAGTTTCTATTATAAAAGTATTATGTATTAATATAATTGGTGGTATTTTCGTAGTTTATGTATTTGGTGTTACTGTACAAGCGTTCTTAATGGAAGTTTCTGTATGGGAGACAATGAAAGTGAGTGCTGTGTTTTTACCAGGGGATTGTATAAAAGCAATTATTGCGGCAGTTCTCGTAACAAAATTACATCGTTCATTGAAACATATTATTACGCCCGCTTTAAAGAATGGAAAATATACAAATGCGGGATGATAAAGGGAAGAAACACGTTAATTGCGTGTTTCTTTTTATTATTATTGTAAAGAAAGGACGTCTCATATGGGGATTACAAAAGAATATAAAAAGCATGCCTCTTTACAAACAAATAAAATAGCGATAAAGGAAAATGATAGAGTTTTAACATATAAAGAGTGGTTTGAATCAGTTTGTAAAGTAGCAAGCTGGTTAAATGAAAAAAAATCGAAGAATAAAACGATAGCAATCCTATTAGAAAATCGTATAGAGTTTTTACAACTATTTTCTGGTGCCGCTATGGCCGGGTGGGTTTGTGTTCCGTTAGATATAAAGTGGAAACAAGATGAGCTCAGAGAAAGAATTGAAATTAGTAATCCGGATATGATTGTGACAGAACGATATAAGGTGAAGGATCTATTGGATGAAGAAGGAAGAGTAATTGAAATTGATGAGTGGAAAAGAATGATAGAGAAATATCTTCCTACATATTCCACTGTAGAAAGTGTACAACATGCTCCTTTTTATATGGGGTTTACATCAGGATCAACAGGAACAGCAAAAGCATTTTTACGTGCACAACAATCGTGGGTTCATAGTTTTGATTGTAATGTACATGATTTTCATATGAAAAGGGAGGATTCGATTTTAATAGCTGGGACGCTCGTTCATTCTCTTTTCTTATACGGGGCAATAAGTGCATTATATGTAGGACAAACAGTGCACATTATGAGAAAGTTCTTTCCAAATCAAGTATTAGATAAGTTAGAAACTGAAAATGTATCAGTTATGTATACAGTTCCGACAATGCTTGAATCTTTATATAAAGAAAGTAGATTAATAGAAAATAAAGTGAAAATTATTTCGTCAGGAGCGAAATGGGAAGCTGAAGCGAAAGAAAAAATAAAGAATATATTTCCTTATGCGAAAAGATATGAATTTTATGGTGCATCAGAGTTAAGTTTTGTAACAGCACTAGTCGATGCAGAAAGCGAAAGAAGGCCAAATTCAGTAGGAAAACCTTGTCATAATGTGCAAGTTCGAATATGTAATGAAGCAGGCGAAGAAGTACAAAAAGGTGAAATAGGAACTGTTTATGTGAAAAGTGATCAGTTTTTTATGGGATACATAATAGATGGGGTTTTAACACGGGAGTTGAATGCAGAAGGTTGGATGACAGTGCGAGATGTAGGCTATGAAGATGAAGAAGGCTTTATATATATTGTTGGTAGAGAGAAGAATATGATTTTATTTGGAGGAATCAATATTTATCCAGAAGAAATAGAAAGTGTATTACATGAACACCCAGCTGTTGATGAAATAGTTGTAATTGGTGTGAAAGATAGTTACTGGGGTGAAAAGCCCGTCGCGATCGTAAAAGGAAGTGCTACGAAACAACAATTAAAGAGTTTTTGCTTACAGAGATTATCCTCTTTTAAAATACCGAAAGAATGGCATTTTGTAGATGGAATACCTTATACAAATAGTGGGAAAATCGCTCGTATGGAAGCAAAAAGTATGATTGAAAACCGGGAGAAAATATATGAATAGAGCAGTTATTGTAGAGGCGAAAAGAACACCTATTGGTAAGAAGAATGGGATGTTAAAAGAGTATGAAGTTCAGCAATTAACAACGCCGCTTCTTACGTTTTTAAGTAAAGGGATTGAGAGGGAAATAGATGATGTCATATTAGGTAATGTTGTTGGGCCAGGAGGGAATGTTGCGAGACTATCTGCTTTAGAGGTGGGACTTGGCTATCATATTCCTGGTGTAACGATTGATCGGCAATGTGGTTCTGGTTTAGAAGCAATTCGAACTGCGTGTCATCTCATTCAAGGCGGGGCAGGTAAGTGTTATATCGCCGGGGGAGTAGAGAGTACAAGTACGTCACCTTTTCAAAAAAGAGCAAGATTTTCACCTGAAACAATTGGTGATCCTGACATGGGAGTAGCGGCTGAATATGTTGCGGAGCGTTATAATATAACGAGAGAAATGCAAGACGAGTATGCTTGTCTTAGTTATAAGCGGACACTGCAAGCGTTAGAAAAAGGATATATACATGATGAAATATTTTCTTTTAATGGATTATTAGATGAATCTATAAAGCCAGAAATGAATTATGAACGAATCATTAAAAGAACAAAGCCCGCATTTTTACAAAATGGAACAGTAACGGCAGGTAATTCGTGCGGTGTAAATGATGGGGCATGTGCTGTTCTTGTAATGGAAGAGGGACAAGCCCGAAAGTTAGGATACAAGCCTGTACTTCGTTTCGTTCGTAGTGCTGTAGTGGGAGTGGATCCCAAGCTTCCAGGGACTGGTCCGATATTTGCGGTGAACAAATTATTAAACGAAATGAATGTAAAAGTAGAGGACATCGATTATTTTGAAATAAATGAAGCATTCGCCTCAAAAGTTGTTGCTTGCGCAAAAGAGTTACAAATTCCGTACGAAAAAGTAAATGTAAATGGTGGAGCAATTGCGCTCGGTCATCCGTACGGTGCATCTGGTGCTATGCTTGTAACACGTTTGTTTTATCAGGCACAAAGAGAGTCTATGAAATATGGAATTGCTACATTAGGAATTGGAGGCGGGATAGGGATTGCGCTATTATTTGAGAAAGTAGAAGACTAGCGAGGTAACTAGTTTTCTACTTTTTGAGGAACATAAATATTGCTACCAGGCTTCGCTTTCATTTCGTTCCAAGCAGCAATCGCATCAGCTTTTGCTTTCCCTTTATTATTTGGATCTTCGAAAAAGTCACGAGTAAAGCGATTGTATTCAAATTGTGTACCGATAGTTGTTTTGTATGTAGGGTCTTTTTTTCGTTCGTTTTCTTCATGCCAAAAAGCTATCGCGTCTTCATATGTTTTTCCAACATTCTCTTTGAAAAATTTTTGAAGAGCTACTGTAAAGCGGAAGTTTGTTCCGATTTTTTCTTTGAAAAAAGCACGAACATCTTCGCTACAGCGGTGATTGTTAGTAATAATCGTTTGAAGAGAAAGGTCTTTATAGGATAGGGAAGCTTTACTCACCTTTTGAACAGAGCTGTTTTTTAATATTTTACCAGTAGTTAAATAATGTGAGATACGCTCGGTTATTTCGATCTTAGAGCCACTAACTGGCAACCCATTCTCACGACAAAATGTTTGGAGTTCTGCTTTTAACCAATAATAGTTTTGGAAATCTTCAAGTGATATAGACTTTGTTAAAGTTGGACGCATGAATGTAACAACTACTTTCTTCCATAATTTTCTTCAATTATAAAACGTATGTTCTTTTTATGGAAGGCTTAATTTGTAAATATAATGGGAAGAGGAGATTACATATGGAAAATGTAATGCAAGTTCGAGTTACGGGAATTTTAATTGAAGATGAAAAAGTATTGCTAGTAAAGCAAAAAGTTGCTAATAGGAATTGGTCTTTACCTGGAGGAAGAGTGGAGAATGGTGAAATGTTAGAAGAGGCGATGATTAGAGAAATGAGAGAAGAAACGGGATTAGAAGTTAAAATTAAGAAGCTACTCTATGTTTGTGATAAACCGGATGCCAGTCCATCTTTATTACATATTACATTTCTACTTGAAAAGCTTACAGGGGAAATTATGTTACCCTCTAATGAATTTGATCATAATCCAATTCATGATGTGCAAATGGTGCCGATTAAAGATTTAAGTCATTATGGTTTTTCGGAAACTTTTATAACTCTCATAAGTGAAGGTTTTTCAAATGCAGGGAGTTACCAAGGATTGAAACAAAATATTGGTTTGTAAGTATAGAGTAAGGATAGCTGTTAGCTATCCTTACTAAAAATGCTTTACACCGCCGACTGTAAAGAAGAAACAAGCTGATTTAAAAATTCATCTCCGCTCATAATTGCTTTCCCGCCACCGCGAGCACTCTTCTTATTTCCGCCACCTTTTCCTTCGATTGTAGGAAGAGCGTCTTTTAAAAGAGCATTCATATCGAGTGATACTGATTTTCCGCAAGCGAGAATACATTGTAGTTTGTCATCATTTTCGATGACGAAATACGTAATTGCATGCTCTTGTTGTTCTGTAATAATAGCGGAAAGCTTTGCGATTTCTTGCATAGAACGATTTGTAAATACTTTAGAAATAAGTATGTCAGCATGAATTTTTATAGGCTGTAGAAGTAGTTCATTTGCCTCTGCAAATAATAATTTTTCATTCATTGTTTGTATTGCTTTTTCGTTTTCTTTTTGAGAAGTAAGCAGTTGCGCCACTTTTGCTGGAATATCAGTTTCGCTACTGTTTAATTGTTTAGAAACATCTTTCATAATTTGTTGCTGTTGTTCCATTAATTTAAGTGTACGCCAACCAGCGATAAACGTTAAGCGTATACCACCTTTATTGCGCTCCCATCCTAGTACTTGAATAGGACCAACTTCACCAGTTCGTTTCGGATGCGTTCCACCACAGCCGTTGTAGTCAAAGTTTTCGATAATAACAACCCGTATATTTTCTGTCATAGTCGGTTCTTTACGAAGGGGCAACGTTTTCGCTTCTTCTAAGTTCATCCACTGGATGCGGATTGGATGGTTTTCAAAAACAATTTTGTTTGCAATTTGTATTGCTTTTTCAACCGTTTCTGCATGAAGATTTTCTGTTTCTAAATCAATTGTTACTGTTTCTTTACCAAGATGGAATCCAATTGTAGGCATGTTAAAATGGTCCCAAAAAGCAGCAGATAAAATGTGCTGAGCTGCATGTTGTTGCATATGATCAAAACGGCGCCCCCAATTGATTTTACCTTCTACGTCTTCTGTATGTAATTGTTCTGCAATGTAGTGACGAATTTCTCCGTTTATCTCTTCTACATTGATTACATTGATATCATTTAATGTACCAGTATCATATGGTTGTCCGCCACCTGTCGGATAAAATGCTGTTTCATTCAAAATAACGTATAAGTTACCGTCTTTATCATAATCTTGCTTTATAATTTTAGTAGTAAAGTCCTGCTTATAAGCGTCAGTGTAATATAATTTGTGCTCCAATTTTCTTTCTCCTCTCGCATTAACTAGTTTCATTGTAATGCAATTGAAATTAGTTTCCTAATATTTCAGAAGAAAGAAACTATTTTTAGAATTTTCTTGCTATAATAAGGGAAAGAAAATGCGGGGGTGGAATAAATATGTTATATGAAAACGGCGTAGATAAACTGCTTAGTTTAAGTAGAAATATTTCCGAATTATATCGAGAATTAAACGAAATGACCCGGATTTTAACGGATTGTAATCGAGAAAGTGTGAAGTTTGATCGATTATATGTAAAAGAGTTACTTTGGAAGAAAGAAGATGTAATAGAGAAATATGACCAGCTACTTGTACAACTTTGTATTAACGAATGCTTTGATCTAAAAAGTGTCATTACAGGGGAATATAAGTATACATATGAAGAAGTAGAAAACATAGTTTTACAATTTAATGAAAAGTATAATGTCGCAATCTTAATTAAAGATGTGTGTAAAGAATTACAGTTCACATATGGAATTGATATGGACATAACGAGAACAACTCGGGTATCAACAGCTCAAGTATAGAAAAAGGAAAAGAAAGCAGATCCTTTGCTTTCTTTTTTTTGTGAAAATAGAGAGAGTAGGTTTAACGATGAAGGGGAAGTTACAGCATATTCATCCGCTTGGAATGAGTATTATTTTAGGGACATTGTTTGCTAGGTTTGCAACTTCAATGAGTATCCCTTTTTTAGCGATTTATTTAACGACTGTTAAAGGTGTATCAGCTGGAATGACTGGTGCTATTATCGGAACGAGTGCACTTGTTGGTGTTTTTGCTAGTTTTATCGGAGGGAATTTATCAGATCGATTTGGCCGGAAAACGATTATGCTCTGGTCCATGATCGTTTGGATTTTTGTGTTTATAGGTTTTTCACTTGCGGATCATGTTTTAAGTTTCTTTTTATTAAACGCTTTAAATGGATTATGTAGGTCGTTTTTTGAGCCAACATCAAGAGCATTATTATCAGATTTAACAAAGCCTGAGTATCGGTTACTCGTCTATAATTTACGATACGGTGCAATAAATGTTGGAGTTGCAATTGGACCAATTGTTGGATTACAGATTGGAAGTGCAAAATCAACAATTCCTTTTTTAGTAGCAGCTGGGGTATATATTCTATATACAGCTATATTAGCGTTCCAATTTAAGAAGTATCCAATGGAAAAAAAGAAATTGAGTAAAGAAAAACCTGTTACAATGCTAAATGCAATACGTATATTGCGAAAAGATATAGTATTTTTAGTTGCTTTAGTCGGTATTATTTTGAGTAATTGCGGTTTTTCACATTTAACGACGACAGTATCTCAATATTTTGCAAATGCACATATATTTGAGGATGGGGTGAAGCTATTCTCATATATGCTCGCTTTAAATGCAATTGTTGTAGTGATGATCCAATACCCTGTTATTCAAATGTGCAAAAAGTATACACCGTTAACATCAATTATGGTTGGGACTTTATTTGTGAGCGGGGGATTATTTGGCTTTGGAATAGTAGAATCTATGCTAGGTGCTGCCGTTTGTACAATTATTTTTACAATTGGAGAAGTCTTAATGTTTTCGATGACGGATGTATTTATTGATGATATTGCTGTTGCGCATCTAAAAGGAACATACTTCGGTGCGATGGGCTTTTCGGGAATTGGAGCAGTAATAGGTCCGTGGTTCGGAGGAGTACTTCTCGATTACTACGGGTACCAAAATGGGTTTGCGGTATTTTCAGCACTAGCTATATTTTCAACTGTGGCATTTCCTGTGCTTTTAGTTACAAAAGGTTTATCGAAAAAAAGATATGATAGAAATTCTAATATAGAAATGCATGCGAAATAACATAAGCCCCAGTAACCAACTGGGGCTTAGTTTGAATTATATTAACTCTTAATTTGAAAAAAGAACTTTTTTTTCATGCTTATCAGCAACTTCATTTTTGGAAATATGAATGGCTAAAAATCCGTTTTCTAAGCAGGCTAGCATCTTTTTATAAATGATAGTAGTAGGTAAAGGGATTGTTCGTTGTAAGGAAATGTTTTTATGAAGTATGCATATAGCTAGGCCTGTCTCTAACTTTTTAATGAGTACATTTTGTTCCGTGACATTTTGTACATCTGTTTCCAAAATATATTCTTCTTCGGTTTCGCAAAGATCGATGTGAATTTGATTTGGAAAGCTAAAGTTACTATAAGAATCGGAACAAAATTGATCCATCCATTCTTCGAAACCATCAACATGAAAAAGACAATTCTTCTTTTTCTTGCCCATGTAAGACACCCTCCGTAAAATATCAATTCATATCATGTTATGCATGAATGAATTAGGGGTGAAGAATAAATGGAAAAATATAAACATTGTATGTGGAAAAGATAGCTAGTGTGCACTTTTTGTTTTACATATCATGATGCGCATGATGTTTTTGGCGTGAATGGTTACGGTTTTTTACTTTATGAGATCCGCTTAATGGTTCAGGTTGTCCTTTTTTTTCTTTCGCTTCACGATTGTTTTTTCCCATTGTATATGACACCTCCTCTTTCTTTTTAGAATGAGAGAAGTTGACGATTTTATACGAGAATGTTTTTAGAAAAAAAGGTAAAGATAAAGGGGACTAACAATTATAGAAAGGGGATTATATAATGCCATATCATAAAGATAAGCAACAAGCCTTTCAAGCGGCACAGCAAGGAGTTACACAAGCAGAAAATGCATTTAATAATATTGTGAAAAATGACCCTAACTACGGTCATGATTTAAAAGAGTTACGCCAAGAGGTCCAGGAAGCATATGAACAAATTCAAAATGCACTAGAGGTAGCTTCAGAAACACAACGTCCACAACTTGAGCAATATGAAAATAATCTCCAAAATATAATGCGAAATGTAGATCAATTAGAAAAGTAAATGAGGTTGTTGTTTATTCGACAACCTTGCTGCTTTAGTGAACGTTATGCTAAAACAGAAAATTTTTCTATTAGTTTTTTCTTTGCTATGTGCAGTACATATATTTCAAGTGGAAAAAGTGGAAGCGAAAATGTTGCTCAGAAAAGAGTTAGAACCAACTGGTTATGTAACATGGGAAGTACCTAATAATGAAAAAATTATTGCAATTACATTTGATGATGGGCCAGATCCAACGTATACACCACAAGTTTTAGATTTATTACGTCAATATAAGGCGGAAGCGACATTTTTTATGATTGGATTTCGAGTTCAGCGTAATCCATATTTAGTGAAGCAAGTGTTAAAAGAGGGACATGAAATTGGAAATCATACGATGAATCATTTGTACGCAAGTAATTCGTCAGATGAAAAATTAGAAAATGATATTTTAGATGGAAAGAAATTTTTTGAAAAATGGGTGAAAGAACCTTTGCTATTCCGTCCTCCTGGCGGATATATTAACGATGCTGTATTTAAAACAGCGAAAGAGGCTGGCTATCAAACCGTTCTATGGTCGTGGCATCAAGACCCGCGTGATTGGGCAAATCCAGGGGTTGAATCCATTGTAAATCATGTAGTGAAAAATGCTAAAAGTGGCGATATTGTATTGTTACATGATGGAGGGAATGATCGTAGTCAAACGGTAGCAGCGCTAGCAAAAATTTTACCTGAGCTGAAAAAACAGGGCTATCGATTTGTAACGGTTTCGGAATTACTACGTTATAAACATTAGAAGAAATCCCAAAAGGAAAATAGACCTTTTGGGATTTTTCTTTACTGGTTCTTTTTACGTTTCTTATTATTTTGTCGCTCTGCTGGAGTTAAAGGCTCGTTTGCAAATTCTTCATTGTAACCAGTTCCTTGTCCTTGTGCAGATGCAGCATTCATTCCTGAAATAGTATGATTTGCTTTTCTTTTACCCATTTTATTTCACCCCTATAACATTTTTTGTATGTTGAATGATGAGCAGTTCATAGTATGTATGAACTGTAAGTAAACCGCTGATAGAGCACTTTACTTTATGATAATAGTATTCATAAGGAGCATGAAAGCTATTCAAATTTAGAAACATAAAGAAAACTTATGATAATCTATAAGTTTCTTATTATTTACTTATTTAGAAAGTTGTAATAAGATATTATCGTAAGGTATTGAAAAGTTTGTCTACATTTTATATTCAGACAACTTAGTCACGTTTAACAGGGGGGAAACATAATGGTCAAACATAATCCATTTCAATCACGTGCAACTTTTGAAGTAGATGGAAAAACGTATCATTATTATGATTTGAAAGCGCTTGAAAATGCAGGGGTTGGCAACGTATCTCAATTACCATATTCCGTGAAAGTTTTACTTGAATCAGTACTTCGTCAAGTAGACGGACGTGTAATCACAGAAGAGCATGTTACAAATTTAGCGAAATGGGGAACGAAAGATGTGCAAGATATCGATGTTCCATTTAAACCATCTCGTGTAATTTTACAAGATTTCACTGGTGTTCCAGCTGTTGTTGATTTGGCTTCGCTTCGTAAAGCAATGGCAGACATGGGTGGGGATCCTGACAAAATTAATCCTGAAATTACTGTAGACCTTGTAATTGACCACTCTGTACAGGTTGATAGAGCGGGTACGGCAGACGCGCTTGCATTCAACATGGACTTAGAGTTTAAACGTAATGAAGAACGTTATAAATTTTTAAGCTGGGCACAAAAATCATTTGATAACTACCGTGCAGTTCCACCAGCTACAGGCATTGTACACCAAGTAAACCTTGAATATTTAGCACCAGTTGTTCATGCTGTGAAAAATGCTGAAGGTGACTTAGTTGCATACCCAGATTCATTAGTTGGAACAGACTCGCATACAACAATGATTAACGGTATCGGCGTTCTTGGATGGGGCGTTGGTGGTATTGAAGCAGAAGCAGGAATGCTTGGACAGCCTTCATACTTCCCAGTACCTGAAGTAATCGGTGTGAAATTAACTGGCACACTTCCAAGTGGTACTACAGCAACAGACGTTGCATTAAAAGTAACACAAGTATTACGTCAAAAAGGTGTAGTTGGTAAATTTGTTGAGTTCTTCGGTAATGGACTAAAGAGCATGCCTTTAGCTGACCGTGCAACAATTTCAAATATGGCACCAGAATACGGCGCAACTTGTGGATTCTTCCCAATCGATGATATTTCATTAGAATACTTACGTTTAACAGGTAGAGATGAAGAGCAAATTCGTATTGTTGAAGAATACTGTAAAGCGAACGGTTTATTCTATACAGCAGACAGTAAAGATCCAATCTACACTGATCTTGTTGAAATTGATTTAAATACAATCGAATCTAACCTTTCTGGACCGAAACGCCCACAAGATTTAATTCCACTTTCAGATATGAAAGATGCGTTCCACAAAGCTGTTTTAGCACCAGTTGGAACACAAGGACTTGGATTTAATGAGCAAGAGTTCGATAAAGAAGTGAAGGTTACATTAGAAGATAAAGAAGTAACGATGAAAACAGGTGCAATTGCAATCGCTGCAATTACAAGCTGTACAAATACATCAAACCCATACGTATTAATCGGGGCAGGTCTAGTTGCGAAGAAAGCAATTGAAAAAGGACTTGTAGTACCTGAGTACGTAAAAACATCATTAGCACCAGGATCTAAAGTTGTTACTGAGTACTTAGATAAATCAGGTTTAACAACATATTTAGACCAATTAGGTTTCCAAACAGTTGGTTACGGCTGTACGACTTGTATCGGTAACTCTGGTCCATTAGCGCCAGAATTAGAAGAAGCAATCGCAGCAAACGACTTACTAGTAACATCTGTTTTATCTGGTAACCGTAACTTTGAAGGTCGTATTCATCCTCTTGTAAAAGCAAACTACTTAGCATCACCACCACTTGTTGTGGCATATGCACTTGCAGGTACTGTTGATATTGACCTGAAAAATGATGAAATCGGTAAAGATGCAAATGGCAATGCTGTTTACTTCAACGATATTTGGCCATCAGCTAAAGAAATTGAAGATGTAGTTCAAAGTGTTGTTACATCTGAACTGTTCAAGAAAGAATATGCACAAGTATTTAACAGCAATGAGCGTTGGAATGAAATCCAAACTTCAAACGAAGCTTTATATACTTGGGATAATGATTCAACATACATTCAAAACCCACCATTCTTTGAAGGTTTATCTAAAGAGCCAGGTGAAGTTGAAACGTTATCAGGTTTACGCATAGTTGGTAAATTTGGTGATTCTGTAACGACAGACCACATTTCACCAGCAGGTTCAATTGGTAAGCACACACCAGCTGGACGCTACTTATTAGAAAACGGCGTACAACCAGTTGACTTTAACTCTTACGGTTCTCGTCGTGGTAACCATGAAGTTATGATGCGTGGTACATTTGCAAACATCCGTATTAAAAACCAAATCGCACCAGGAACAGAAGGTGGATATACAACATATTGGCCAACTGGTGAAGTAACATCAATCTATGATGCTGCTATGAAATATAAAGAAGATGGAACAGGTCTTCTAGTTGTTGCTGGTAAAGATTACGGTATGGGAAGTTCTCGTGACTGGGCTGCGAAAGGTACTAACTTATTAGGTATTAAAGCAGTAATCGCAGAAAGCTTCGAACGTATTCACCGCAGTAACTTAGTGTTAATGGGTGTATTACCACTTCAATTTAAAGATGGCGAAAGTGCTGAAACGTTAGGTCTTGTTGGTAACGAGTCATTTGAAATTCAAATTGACAAAACAGTTAGACCGCGCGATCTTGTAAAAGTAGTTGCAACTGATTTAGATGGCAACGAAAAACAATTTGAAGTAGTAGCTCGTTTCGATAGTGAAGTAGAAATTGACTACTACCGTCACGGTGGTATTCTGCAAATGGTTCTTCGTGAGAAAATCGAAGAGTCAAAAGTGTCAAACTAAATAATTGAAATGAAAAATAAGGAAGCTAACAATAGTTAGCTTCCTTATTTTATGGAAAGGGATGAAACCATATGGTTTCATCCCTTTCTTTTTACTACGAAAAGTGGAGGGAACGTCATGAAAGAATATAAAAGAATATTGTGGCCGTTACGAAAAGAGAAAATATTAGTAATGGCAGCTGTATGTAGTGGGATAATTGCTGCTATTTTAAATTTATCACGCCTAATTTTCATGGGATTAATTGTAGACAATCTTATTCAAAGGGAGCTAAAAGGTGCGTATTTATATATAGCTTTGTTTGCGGGTATTCGCTTTTTAATGTGGACGAACAATCTTTTATTTGATTATATAAGCTCAAAAGCCAGTCAACGTATATTACAAACGAAACGTATAGAATTATTGCGTCACTATTTCTCATTACCGTTTGAAGAGAGTGAGAAGATTAAGCAAGGGGAGTTAGAAACTTTGGTCGTATCTGATATTCCGAACTGGGTCAGATTATATGGTTCTATATTAATAGAGTATATACACGCTATTGCCCAATTTATTGGAGCTTTCATAGCACTACAACATATAGATATACAGTTTATATTGTGGGTAACTCCGTTTTTATTTTTCAGTGCAATTGTTCCAATACTGATGGGAGAAAAGGTAAGGGATATTGCAAGCATTGCTCAAAAAAATCAATCGAGTGTTGTAGAGATGGTGTCACAGTTTGTAAAGGGTATACAAGATTTACGTAGTGTACAAAAAGAAAAATGGGCCATTCGCTTATTTAAAGGAGTAACGGCACAATCTTATAAATCGGAAGTAAAGAAGACGATGATGCAACATTGCATTGGAGTAGTTGGAACAGTGATTGAAACAGGAGCATATATCGTTGTTCTCATTGTAGGCGCACAAAAAATAATGAAAGGGGAAATGGAAGTTGGTTCACTTGTTGCAGTGTTAGCTACAATTGAAATGCTCTTTTTCCCAGTCCGTTACGTGGGCGATTTATTAATGATGACACAAGTTGCAGTCGCTTCGGCAAATAGAGTTTTTTCCTTTTTAGATAAAAGAGTGGCAGATAGTAATGTAGAAAGAGCGATGGGGATGATAATAACAAATGTTTCATTTCAGGAGAGTGAAGAAGAGAAATGTAGAATTAATAATATTGATTTGCAAATTAATCCTGGTGAATTCGTTATCATTGTCGGAGAAAGTGGTGCAGGAAAAACAACACTTTTAAAATTAATGACAGGTTTGTATAAACCATCTAACGGTAGTGTTGTTTATTATGGTCAAAAGGCTCGAATGACTACAGTGTGGCAAGAACCTCGTTTCTTTCGGACGACAGTAAAAGAGAATATGTATTTCCGGGAGGAGTATTTAGAAAACGAATTAGAAAAAAATATTGACCTTATAAATATGAAGCCGATAATTAGAGATTTACCTAAGGGGATTCAAACTGTACTACATAAAAGTGGAGAAGAGCTTTCGGGAGGAGAAAGAAAACGTCTTGCATTATTACGAGCGATTGGTTCAAATCCGAATCTTATTATTTTAGATGAACCGACTGCGGGGTTAGATCCGAGTAATCAAGAAACTGTTTGGAATATGATTGAAGGACTAGGAAGAGATGTAACGAGAATTGTGGCAACACATGATGTAGAGAAAGTGATACTAGCGGATCATGTTGTCATAATGAGAGAAGGAAGTATTGTTGCATGTGGAAGTCCTGAAAAATTAATAAATAGTCATTCATTTTGAAAGAGATGTGAATAAAGATAAGAGCAGTGCCCTTATCTTTATTCAATATCATTTATTTGATATTGGATAGATTCTGAATGATTTAGATCTACGTTAAAAGTAGCAGTCATAAGGAAAGTTGCAATTCCAAGGATTAAGAAAAGGACGAATGAGACTAGAGAAATGTAAAGACAAATACGCCCTACTTTCTTTTTTTCAAGATCGTTACTAAAGAGTGAAATGATCCATGTAATAATACCGATTGGGTATAAAAGAAAACTAAGAATATATAATGTTATTTTTTCGAATGAATTCATAAAAAATCCCCCTTTTGTTGAAGTTTATATAACTACGAAAGTAAAAAGGTGAATGGGCCCATAAGAAGATAAACAACACTTCATCTGTTTTTCTAATTATATGATAAAAAGGAAAAGATTACACTTCAAATGAGAATATTCTAATTATTTCGACTCTGAATATTTCCAAGCTTGTCCGTATAAGCTAAAATAAGGTATATAGTATTTGAGTAATTAAGTTATAAGAAGATAAATACGTTAGGGTGATATAACATGTGGCGGAAGCTTACGATTATTGTAGTGTTACTTTGTTTAGCGGGATATGCAGCTTATGAACAGTTTGGTAAAAAAGAGCAGATGGTACAAGGGGAGCAAGAACAAAGTGAAGCTGCTATGAAAGAGATGATTGCAAGTAATGGTATTGAAATAGGGAAGAGTGCGCCAGACTTCGAATTAACGAAGTTAGATGGAACGAATGTAAAGCTATCAGATTTAAAAGGAAAGAAAGTGATTTTAAACTTTTGGGCAACGTGGTGTGGACCTTGCCAACAAGAAATGCCGGATATGGAGGCTTTCTATAAAGAACATAAAGAAAACGTAGAAATTTTAGCAATCAACTATACGCCTTCAGAAAAAGGTGGGGGGGAAGAAAAGGTAAGCAATTTTGCTAAAGAAAAAGGAATTACTTTTCCTATTTTATTGGACAAGAACATTGATGTGACAACAGCGTATAAAGTAATTACGATTCCAACTTCGTATTTTATAGATACAAAAGGTGTCATTCAAGATAAGTTTATTGGGCCGATGACGCAAAAAGAGATGGAGAAAAGGGTTGCTAAATTAAAATAATGGTGAAAAGGTAGAGGTGGAGAGTTCCCATTTCTGCCTTTTCTTTTTCAAGTAGTAATAACTTCATGATATGATGTAAGAAATATAATCGTTTAGAGATAAAGGAGTGTATGGAGTGGGGAATGTATCCTTACCGTTAGATTATGTTGTAATTGATTTTGAAACAACAGGATTTAACCCTTATAATGATAAAATTATTCAAGTTGCAGCGGTGAAATATCGTAATCATGAACTCGTAGATCAATTTGTTTCATACGTGAATCCAGAGCGACCAATTCCGGACCGAATAACGAGTTTAACCGGTATTACCAATTATCGTGTTTCAGATGCACCGACGATTGAAGAGGTATTACCTTTATTTTTAGCATTTTTACATACAAATGTTATTGTGGCCCATAATGCTTCTTTTGATATGCGCTTTTTGAAAAGTAATGTAAATATGCTAGGGCTACCTGAACCTAAAAATAAAGTAATTGATACTGTATTTTTAGCGAAGAAATACATGAAGCATGCGCCTAATCATAAACTTGAAACGTTAAAGCGAATGCTTGGAATTCGTTTAAGCTCTCATAATGCATTTGACGATTGCATTACGTGTGCTGCTGTTTATCAAAAGTGTGCAGCTATTGAAGAAGAAGGACAGAGAAAAGTAAATAAGGTCTCACTTGATGAAATCGTAGTATACGAAGCGGTGAAAGAAATGCTTGCACGTAATAAACGTAATGTAGAATGGCTACGTTGTATGAACGTAGGAAGTTATTTAGATATAAAAGCTTTTTATCCAGTTATGAGAGTAAAGGTAAAAGGGCGAAAGAAATATGTATTAACAGAGATATTAGAAGAAGATGTGAAAGAAATATGTACAAGTTTAAAATGTGAACCGGCGTTAAAAAGTGAAGTTGGTAATACGAGAATTATGCTTAATAGCTTAGAGGATGTTATGAAATTAGAAAGTTATATTTTAGAGCAGTATGATTTTGTATTACAGGCGCTTCATGATTATAAAGAAAATGAAATGAATGCAGATGAAAAGTTGAAAGAGTATTTAAATATTATGGTATGAAAAACTCCGTGTGCAATATATTGTACACGGAGTTTTTTTAGGAGTACCAAAACATAAAATTTTCTTACAAATCTGATTAAAGAGTTTTTCGTTTGCTCATACTATGTAATAAGAAAGTGAAGGAGAGAGGGTGAACAACATGAGAAGAAGTCGCCGTAAATCGTTTGAAGAACTTGTAAATGAAAATAAACAACAATTATTAAGCGATCGTGATGCAATTGATCGCATTGAAGAGCGCATCGAAAAACGTTATGAAATGAAACTTTTTAAGCAAGCTGAATAATTCTTAACGCTAGTACGATACTAGTGTTAAGGAGGCGATAGTAATGGGTAATCCGAAAAAAAATTCAAAAGACTTTGCACCAAATCATATTGGAACACAATCGAAAAAAGCTGGTGGAAATAAAGGAAAGCAAATGCAAGATCAAACAGGTAAACAACCGATTGTTGATAACGGTTAAAAAGGAGAATGTTATCATTCTTCTTTTTTGTGAGGAAATGAAAGATGAGTTTTTAGCAGTAATATGAAAAAAAGGGCTGACTTTTGTCAGCCTTTTTTCGTAATCGTAAAATTTTCAACGAGTAAACGCCAATTTTGCGGGAATGGTAAACCGATTTTCCAGTAACTAATACCGCCTATACCTTGTTCTTTCATTAAATTGAATTTACTTTGAACAGACCGTGAATCTTCAAACCAAACTTCGTGTTGCACGCCGTTTTCATCAAAGTAATTAAAATGAGGAGCTTGGGCTGTGAAATCATAACGAATAGGAACATTATATTTACGAGCTAGTGCAACAGCTGCGACAGAGCTAATTGCTTTTGCGGGTGGATTTCCTTGTTTAAATGGAAGCTTCCAATCAAACCCGTATAAATTTTGCCCCATCATAATTTTTTGTGGAGGCATTTGAGATTTTGCATATTGAAGTACTTCTTTCACTGGACCGATAGGAGAAATCGCCATCGGTGGACCGCCTTGCCATCCCCAGTCATATGTCATAATGACGACGAAATCAACAATTTGCCCTTGCGCTTTATAATCGTGAGCTTCGAAAAATTTTCCCTTTTGATTTGAACTTGTTTTCGGTACGAGAGTTGTGCTCAATGTGTACCCGCTAGGTAAGCGTGTTTTTACATTTCGTAAAAAGCGATTATACGCCTCGCGGTCTTCAGGTGCTACACTCTCGAAATCGAAATGAATGTCTCGCATGCCATATTTTTGAGCTGTTTGCAAAATGTTAGTAATGAATTTGTTTTGAATCGTTGCGTCGCGTAAAATAACTGATGTTAGATCGGCACTGAAATTACCATTTTCAATATTTGTAATAACGAGCATAGGGATTGTTTTACCTTGCGTTGCAATATTAGCAATTTTAGCTGTTTCAGTAGGTTCTTTTAATGTGCCATCTCTTTTTGCCTCAAAACTAAAATAGGCTAAGTATGTTAAAAATGGATTGATGGCGCGTGTCGCATTAACTAAACTCTCTTTAATCGGTATAGTTGAAGGTTGTAAATAAGCGATGGATTCTACAGCTCGTTTTGTGCCTTTTGGTACATATAATTGTTGTCCGACATGGAGAATAGATTTTAAAGATAAATTATTAACTTTAGCTAAACTAGCGAGGGGGACATTATATGTTTGAGAAATTCGATATAGGCTGTCACCAGGCTGTACATAATAATTATTTCCTTTCGTATTAACGATAAGTGCCTGACCAACAACGAGCGTTTCAGCTGGATTTAGTCCATTGTCTTTTACTATTTCGTCAGGTGTTGATCCATATTTTGATGCCAAGCTATATACGCTATCACCACTACGAACAGTTACAATTTGAATCATATGCTGGCTCCTTTCAGTAAAAGATTCACTGTTTTTATTTTATTTTTGATGTCACTGTATTATGATTAAATGTATGCAAGGTAGCAGAAGTGAAAGAAGGCGAATACATATGTTTGTAGCAGAACATGAAGTTGAAATCCGTTATGCGGAAACAGATCAAATGGGTGTTGTTTACCATTCAAACTACTTAGTGTGGCTTGAGTTAGGTCGCACGAAACTTATACAAGATTTAGGTTTTTCATATGTTGAAATGGAGAAAGAAGGAATTATTTCTCCTGTGTTAGATTTACAAATTTCATATCGTAAAGCGATGCGTTATGGAGAAAAGGCAATCGTAAAAACATGGGTAGATACTGTGAGCCCGCTTCGCGTTGTATATGGATATGAAATATATAATGGTGATGGTGATCTTTGTATTACTGCAAGTACGACGAATATTTGTGCGAAAAAAGAAGGATTCCGCCCTGTATCATTTAAAAAGTTATATCCTGAGTGGTATGCGAAATATGAGGAAATTAAGAAAAAATAAAAAAGCGTGGCAGAAGCCGCGCTTTTTTATTTTTCATAATTAAATTGTGGGAAGTCGTCACCTTCATTAAGTGTAACAGATAAATTATGTCCATCGAAGAACCATTCATCATCGCCTTCAATAAAGAAGTTAATACCTTCTTCTTGAATTTGAACAGCAGGGTGTGCAGGATCATCTTTACGAATACCTAAAGAAAGTCCTTTTTGCACAGTACTGCAACCACCGTATTGTACGAAAAAGCGTAGTGTTTCATTTGATTGTAAGTTTAATTCAGTTTTATACCATTGTGCTGCTTCTTTTGTTACGGAAAGATTCATGTATAGTTCCTCCAAGTTATGTTGCTTTTTCTTTAGTATAAAAAATAACGCAAAAAGACGCTATTAATATGCTTCACGTTTTCTTTTTGCGTTATGTGGGTTACGATCTTATTTTTGCTTTTTTGAAAAGTTTGCTTTTGGTTCAGTTTTATTTATAATTCGTCCGATATTTGCACGGTGTTTATAAATAACCATACCTGCTAATAAACACATCGCAATAATGAAGATTTTATCCCCGCTAACAATGGATGCAATAACAGCAACAACTGCTGTTACCATAGAAGAAAGTGATACGTATCTTGTTGTAAATAAAAGGGTGAAAAATACAACAGCCAATATTGCAAAAACAACTGGTGAATAGCATAATAGCACCCCAGCAGAAGTTGCAACTGCTTTACCACCACGGAATTTCGCGAAGATCGGGTAGACATGTCCAAGAACAGCCGCTAACCCGAACCATAGTGGGTGAATATCTAATCCGAAAATCATTGGTAGACTTGTTGCTAATGTCCCTTTTAAAATGTCAGCAATTGTAACGGTAAAACCTGCTTTTTTCCCTAATGTACGGAATGTGTTTGTTCCGCCTAGATTACCGCTCCCGTGCTCACGAATATCGATTCCGTAGCCAATTTTTCCAACAACTAGTGCAAATGGAATCGAGCCAAGCAAGTAGGCAACGATAAATAAAAGATATGTAGTAACCATAAGTTCAGTCTCCTTTATTCAAATGTGTTGATAAAGGGTAAAAAGAGTTTTTCCCGTATATTGTACCATACATTTGTAAAGAGCACATTTCTTTTTTGTAAATGAAAAATTCATTATTTCGTGAAAAAAATTTCACAGTAATGTTACATTTCTCACAGAAACAGCAAGACTATATGTAGTAACATTTTAATCAAAAGACAACAACATATTGGTGGAGGGTTATAAATGTTACAAAATAATACACGTGGAGAAGAATTAATGAAAGTGTTCGAGACGATAGTCTACGGCAATGAACAAGATTTAATGCAAGAAAATGCAAATGTAGACGGCCGCTCTCCAATGGGTGTAATGGGAACGTTCGCATCTGAGAGTGCAAAATATTATGCTGTTGAGAATTTATTGTCAGATCAAGTGAAAAAAGCGATAAATGAAAATATATTATATCCACATGATTTAGATTTTTATGCGACAGGAACGACGACTTGTTCGCAAATTCCGTTAGCGCAAATGCTTGCTAACGGTTTTCATACTGGACATGGACATATGAGACAACCACAAGACATTAAAAGTGCATTGGCTCTTTCGTCTATTATTTTTCAAGCGAATCAAAATATGCAGCATGGCGGTCAATCGTTTGCACTCTTTGATATTGATTTAGCACCTTATGTACGAAAAACAATTGAGAGACATAAAAAACGATTACAATCATATCCGCTTACGAAAGAACAAATAGAAGAATTTGCATGGAAAGAAACGGAAAATGATACGTATCAAGCGTGTGAGGCTTTCGTTCATAATTCGAATAGTATGCATAGTAGGGGCGGAGGACAAGTCCCGTTTATTTCTATTAATTACGGAACAGATACATCAAAAGAAGGAAGAATGTTAATTAAACAACTATTAAAAGCAACACAAGCTGGACTTGGTAAAGGAGAGACACCAATTTTTCCGATTCAAATTTTCAAGATGAAAAAAGGTGTGAATTTTGAAGAAAGTGATCCGAATTACGATTTATTTGAATTAGCATTAGAGACAACTGCAGAGCGATTATTCCCTAACTTTTCATTTTTAGATGCTCCGTTTAATGCAGTGCATTATGATGGAAGACCAGAAAGTGAAGTATGTTACATGGGATGTCGTACCCGTGTTATGTCTAATATACATGGAGAAGAAACAGCGATTGGTAGAGGGAATTTATCATTTACGTCTATCAATTTAGTGAAATTAGCGTTAATTAGTGGTTCAAAAGAAGCATTTTTTGAAGCGCTAAACTACTATTTAGATTTAGGAATTAAGCAGTTATTAGAAAGATTTGCGTATCAATGTACGAAGCGAGCAAGAGATTTTCAGTTTTTATATTCACAAGGTGTATGGCGTGGTGGAGAAGCATTGCAGCCTGAAGACTCCGTAGCTTCGATTTTAAAACAAGGGACGTTAAGTGTTGGTTTTATCGGTCTTGCGGAATGTTTAGTAGCTTTAACAGGAAAGCATCATGGGGAAGATGAAGAATCATGGAAACTTGGGTATGAAATTATTTCCTTTATGAGAGATAGAATGGATAAAGCGACAGAAGAACATCAACTGAATTTCTCGATAATTGCAACTCCAGCAGAAGGATTATCAGGAAAGTTTGTGAAAAAAGATAGAGAAGAATTTGGCGTAATTAGCGGTATAACGAACCATAATTACTATACGAATTCATTCCATATTCCAGTTTATTATAACATTCAAGCGATAAATAAAATCCGTTTAGAAGGCCCGTTCCATGCTCTCTGTAATGGAGGACACATTACGTATATTGAACTGGACGGAGCAGCGATGCATAACAAAAAGGCATTAAAACAAATTGTACAAGCCATGGCAGAACATGGCGTTGGATACGGTTCAATTAATCATCCTGTTGACCGTTGTAAGTGCTGTAGTTATCACGGGGTTATTGGAAATGAATGTCCAAGTTGCGGGAATGAAGATGAGGCTAATATAGAAAGAATTCGCCGCATAACAGGCTATCTTGTAGGGGATATGTCGAAGTGGAATAGTGCGAAACGTAGTGAAGAGATAGATCGGGTGAAACATAAATGAAAGTGATGAATATTATTCATGATAGTGTAGTAGATGGAGAAGGATTGCGGACAGTCGTGTTTTTTGCGGGCTGTCCGCATCGTTGTGTCGGTTGCCACAATCCGAAATCGTGGAATATTTGCAACGGAACGGAAATGACAGTAGAAGAAATTGTGAAAGAGATTGCAAGTAATCCATTAACTGATGTAACATTTTCAGGTGGAGATCCATTTTTTCAAGCTGCTGAAGTGAAAAAGGTAGCAAAAATCGTGAAAGATTTGAAAAAAAACCTATGGATGTATACAGGTTATACGTTAGAAGAGATACAGAGTTCTCAAAATAATGATATGATAGAGTTGTTACATTATGGGGATGTTTTAGTCGATGGAAGGTTTGAAATTGAGAAAAAAGATTTAACACTTCCATTTCGCGGAAGCTCCAATCAACGTATTATTCGATTGAAAGAGTAAAAAGGCGGGATAGATTATATGAATAAAACAGTATTGCTTGTTGAAGATGAAAGAAGATTACGTGAAATTGTTAGTGATTATTTTCGTAATGAAGGCTTTGAAGTAATCGAAGCAGAAGATGGGAAAAAAGCGTTAGAGTTATTTGCAGAGCATGAAATTGATTTAATTATGTTAGATATTATGTTACCGGAAATAGATGGATGGTCTGTTTGTAGACGAATTAGAAAAGAATCAGCAGTACCAATTATTATGTTGACAGCGCGTTCGGATGAGGATGATACATTGCTAGGTTTCGAATTAGGTGCAGACGAGTATGTAACGAAACCATTTAGCCCGAAAGTATTAGTAGCTCGTGCAAAGACGTTATTGAAACGTGCGGATGGTGCGGTAGGAGTAGCGGAAGAAAATGCTATGTCTTTAGCTGGAATAGAAGTGAATCGTCTATCTAGAACTGTTTTAGTAGATGGAGAAGAAATTATATTGACACATAAAGAATTTGAACTTCTTGTGTATTTAATGGAGAACAAAGGAATTGTGTTATCACGTCAACATTTATTAGACCAGTTATGGGGATATGACTATTACGGTGATGACCGAACGGTTGATACCCATATTAAAAAACTTCGAAATAAGTTAGGAGATAAAGCGAAGCATATCGGTACTGTTATTCGAGTTGGTTATAAATTTGAAGAATAATCTAGAACGATTTGTGTAATTTAGCCTAGGAAAATGGCGATTTTATACTCTCTTTTGAAGGTAGAATGTACAAAAAATACTTTTCTTGTCTACAATGTTAGATAGGAGTATTTTTTTAATTGGATTTCACGATGAGTTCACAAGAAGGACACAAAACGTGACTATACTGAAAATACGAATTCACCAGAGAGGGGAAATAAAACATGGGATATTACGACGGACCAAATTTAAATGAAGAGCATAGTGAAACGAGAGAAGTGAGAAAATCAGGTAGTAAAAAAGGCTATTTCTTCACAGGTTTAGTGGGAGCTGTAGTCGGAGCGGTTTCGATTAGTTTTGCAGCACCATATATGCCATGGGCTCAAAATAATGGAGCACCAGTATCATCATTTAGTTCGGATTCAAAAGTAGAAGGTACTGTAGTTCCTGTTGTAAATAAAGCGAAAAATGAAACTGATTTACCTGGTATGATTGAAGGAGCGAAAGACGTTGTTGTAGGTGTTATTAATATGCAGCAAAGTGTTGATCCATTTGCAATGCAACCGACAGGTCAAGAACAACAAGCTGGTTCAGGATCAGGTGTTATTTATAAAAAAGCAGGAAATAAAGCATATATTGTAACAAACAACCACGTAGTAGATGGTGCAAATAAACTTGCTGTAAAACTAAGTGATGGTAAAAAGGTAGATGCAAAGTTAGTAGGGAAAGATCCTTGGTTAGATTTAGCTGTTGTTGAAATTGACGGCTCTAATGTGAATAAAGTTGCAACTTTAGGTGACTCAAGTAAAATCCGTGCGGGTGAAAAAGCAATTGCAATCGGTAACCCACTAGGATTTGATGGAAGTGTAACGGAAGGCATTATTAGTAGTAAAGAACGTGAAATTCCAGTTGATATTGATGGCGATAAACGACCAGATTGGCAAGCACAAGTTATTCAAACAGATGCAGCGATTAACCCAGGTAATAGCGGTGGTGCATTATTTAACCAAAATGGTGAAATAATTGGGATTAATTCAAGTAAAATTGCACAGCAAGAAGTTGAAGGAATTGGATTTGCTATTCCAATTAATATCGCAAAGCCAGTTATTGAATCACTTGAAAAAGACGGAGTAGTAAAACGTCCAGCTCTTGGAGTAGGTGTCGTTTCGTTAGAAGATGTGCAAGCTTATGCAGTCAATCAATTGAAAGTACCGAAAGAAGTAACAAACGGTGTTGTATTAGGTAAAATTTACCCAATATCACCGGCAGAAAAAGCTGGTTTAGAGCAATATGATATTGTAGTAGCATTAGATGATCAAAAAGTAGAAAACTCACTTCAATTCCGTAAATATTTATATGAAAAGAAAAAAGTAGGCGAGAAAGTAGAAGTTACATTCTACCGTAACGGTCAAAAAATGACGAAATCGGCTACTTTAGCAGATAATTCAGCTACAAAGAATCAATAATCGAAATAAAAGAAAGTCTCTTTCATATTGAAAGAGACTTTCTTTATCGGCTATACTAAAGGAATAGGAGGGATTAATTATGACAATTGAAAACCCAACTCGTACGGAAATTGGTGAAGTGTTAAAGAGAAGCAAAACAATTGCGGTTGTTGGATTATCAGATAAGCCAGAACGTACATCGTATATGGTTTCAAAAGCAATGCAAGATGCTGGATACCGTATTATTCCAGTTAATCCAACAGTAGATGAGGTGCTTGGAGAAAAGGCAGTTTCTTCACTAAAGGATATTAAGGAACACGTTGACATAGTAAATGTATTTCGTCGCTCAGAGTTTTTAATGGATGTTGCAAAAGAATTTGTAGAGATTGATGCAGATGTTTTTTGGGCACAATTAGGAGTACAAGATGAAGATACATATAAACTTTTAAAAGAAAAAGACTATACTGTAATAATGGATCGTTGTATTAAAGTAGAACATGCGATGACAAAATAGTATAGATTTAAAAGTAGAAAGATTGATTCAGCTCTCATTATAGATAAGTAGGGCCGATGAACGAGGTGTTCATCATGAGATTTTTTAAAGGCTGTTTTTGGGGATTGTTATTTGTAATCCCATTTTGGATCTTGATCATTTGGATCATAATAAAGGTTTGGAATGTGTAATCTTGGAATACATATCCATTTCTCGTTGACAAACGATTATTTTTCTGAAATAGTAGCCTAGAGGAATCCTTGTGAGAAAACAAGGATTTTTCTATTGAAGATGGTATATAAAAGAGATAAGATAACTTGCCAAAACTATAGTCGAGGCGTTATTCTATAATAGAAACATATGTTCTGATTTTGGATTAGGAAAGGGGCAAGGAGTTTGGCGAAGCATCAGTTCCAATATAATGAAGATGCGATTCAAGTGTTAGAAGGACTTGAAGCCGTTCGAAAACGCCCGGGTATGTATATCGGGAGTACGGATAGCCGTGGATTGCATCATTTAGTATATGAAATAGTAGATAACTCCGTTGACGAAGCGTTAGCGGGATTTGGCGACGAAATTTCAGTCGTAATACATAAAGATAATAGTATTAGCGTTATAGATAAAGGGCGAGGAATGCCTACGGGAATGCATAAACTTGGGAAACCTACACCTGAAGTTATTTTAACTGTACTTCATGCAGGTGGTAAGTTTGGTCAAGGTGGCTATAAAACGAGTGGTGGTTTACACGGTGTTGGGGCATCAGTTGTAAACGCTTTGTCAGAATGGTTAGTAGTAACAATTAAACGTGATGGTAACATTTATGAACAACGCTTTGAAAATGGTGGCGTTCCTGCAACGACGTTAGAGAAAATCGGGAAAACAAAAGAGTCTGGTACGACAATGCACTTCAAACCAGATACAACGATTTTCAGCACGACAAATTACAATTATGAAACATTATGTGAGAGATTACGTGAATCTGCATTCTTATTAAAAGGAATGAAAATCTCGATAAAAGACGAACGTAATGATTTAGAAGATATATTTCATTATGAAACAGGAATCGAAGCTTTCGTTTCATATTTAAACGAAGAAAAAGATTCAATTCACCCGGTTGTATATTTCACTGGTGAACAAAACGGGATTGAAGCAGAACTAGCATTCCAGTTTAATGATGGTTACTCAGAAAATATTCTTTCGTTTGTAAATAACGTACGTACAAAAGATGGTGGAACACACGAAGCTGGATTTAAAACAGCAATGACGCGTGTGTTCAATGAGTATGCTCGTAAAGTTTCATTATTAAAAGAAAAAGATAAAAATTTAGAAGGTACAGATATTCGTGAAGGTGTAGCGGCTATCGTTTCTGTACGTGTACCAGAAGAAGTACTTCAGTTTGAAGGACAAACGAAGGGGAAACTTGGTACAAGTGAAGCTCGTTCTTCTATTGATGCCATTGTATCAGAGCATTTAGCTTACTTTTTAGAGGAAAACCCGGATGTAGCTACACTTCTTGTGAGAAAGGCAGTTAAAGCAGCGCAAGCACGTGAGGCTGCTCGTAAAGCGAGAGAAGAAGCACGTAGTGGTAAGAAGAAGAAAAAATCAGAAGGTACGTTAAGCGGGAAGTTAACACCTGCACAATCACGTAATCCTCAGAAAAACGAATTGTATTTAGTAGAGGGTGACTCTGCTGGTGGTTCAGCGAAACAAGGACGAGACCGTCGTTTCCAGGCCGTATTACCATTACGTGGTAAAGTAATTAATACAGAGAAAGCAAAGCTTGCTGATATCTTTAAAAATGAAGAGATTAATACAATCATTTATGCGATTGGCGGCGGTGTAGGAAATGAATTTGATGTTGAAGATATTAACTACGATAAAGTTGTAATTATGACCGATGCCGATACGGATGGAGCTCATATTCAAGTATTGTTATTAACGTTCTTCTACAGATATATGAAGCCACTTATCGAAGCGGGTAAAGTGTTTATCGCACTCCCTCCTTTATACAAAGTAAGTAAAGGAAAAGGTAAGAGTGAAGTAATTGAATACGCTTGGTCAGATGAGGAATTAGACGGTGTAACGAAAAAAGTTGGAAAAGGCTATATGTTACAACGTTATAAAGGGCTTGGTGAAATGAATGCGGATCAATTATGGGAAACAACAATGAATCCTGAAACGCGTACATTAATTCGCGTGAAAATTGATGATGCAGCAAGAGCAGAGCGTCGCGTTACAACATTAATGGGCGATAAAGTAGAACCGCGCCGTAAATGGATTGAACGTAATGTACAGTTTGGTATGCAAGAAGAAGGAAATATTTTAGAAAATGAAATGATTATGGAGACGGAGGTGGAATAACATGCAAGCAGAGAAGTTTCATGACCTCCCGCTTGAAGACGTGTTAGGTGATCGCTTTGCACGTTATAGTAAATATATTATTCAAGATCGTGCACTTCCAGATGCACGTGATGGCTTAAAGCCAGTACAAAGACGTATTTTATATTCTATGTATGTAGAAGGTAATGTACATGATAAAGCGTTTCGTAAATCAGCTAAAACAGTAGGTAATGTTATCGGTAATTATCATCCACATGGAGATTCCTCTGTATATGAAGCAATGGTACGCTTAAGCCAAACTTGGAAAGTACGTAATGTTTTAGTTGAAATGCATGGTAATAACGGTAGTGTTGATGGGGACCCAGCGGCAGCAATGCGTTATACGGAAGCTCGTTTATCACCAATCGCATCTGAATTATTACGTGATCTTGATAAAGAAACAGTTGAATTCGTGTCAAACTTTGATGATACGAGTGAAGAACCAGTTGTATTACCAGCAGCGTTCCCGAATTTATTAGTGAACGGATCTACAGGGATTTCCGCTGGTTATGCAACAGAAATTCCTCCGCATCATCTTGGAGAAGTTATTGATGCTACAATGATGCGTATTGATAAGCCAAATAGTACTGTTGATGATTTATTAACAGTTATGAAAGGACCAGATTTCCCAACAGGCGGTATTATTCAAGGGATTGATGGTATTAAAAAGGCGTATGAAACAGGTAAAGGTAAAATTATTATTCGTGGAAAAGCAGAAGTTGAAACAGTGCGCGGTGGGAAACAACAAATTGTAATCACTGAAATTCCTTACGAAGTGAATAAGGCAAACCTTGTAAAGAAAATGGATGAATTACGTCTAGATAAAAAGTTAGATGGTATTGCTGAAGTGCGTGATGAGACAGATCGTACTGGTTTACGAATTGTTGTTGAATTAAAGAAAGAAGCAAACGCCGAAGGTATTTTAAATTATTTATATAAAAATACAGATTTACAAATTCCATATAACTTTAATATGGTAGCGATTAATAATCGTCGTCCAACACTTATGACATTACCAAAAATTTTGGATGCTTATATTGGACATCAAAAAGAGGTTATTACGAGACGTTCGCAATATGAATTAAGAAAAGCAGAAAATCGTCAACATATTGTAGAAGGTTTAAAGAAAGCATTATCGATTTTAGATCAAGTAATCGAGACAATTCGAGCTTCAAAAGATAAACGTAATGCGAAAGATAATTTAAGTGCAAAATTTGGCTTTACAGAAGCACAGGCGGAAGCAATTGTTTCCTTGCAATTATATCGCTTAACGAATACAGACATTACGGCGTTACAAGAAGAAGCAGATGAGCTTAATAAGAAAATTCTAGAGCTACAGTCAATTTTACAAAGTGAAAAAAGATTACTTCAAGTCATTAAAACTGATTTGAAGAGAGTTAAGAAAACATATAGTGATGATCGCCGTGCTATTATTGAAGAACAAATTGAAGAAATTAAAATAGACGTAGAAGTGATGATTCCACAAGAAGATGTCATCGTTACTGTAACGAAAGAAGGATATGTGAAACGTACTGGATGGCGCTCACATAATGCATCAAACGGCAAAGACTTCGGTATGAAAGAGGGTGACATCTTACTTGAACGATTCGATACGAATACGACTGAAACAGTTCTTTTATTCACAAGTAAAGGGAACTATATATATCTTCCAGTATACGAAATGCCAGATATTCGTTGGAAAGATTTAGGTCAGCACGTTGCAAATATCGTTTCACTCGACCGAGATGAAACGATCATTTGGGCAACGGTTGTACCGAACTTTGAGGAAGAAAAACGATTTATCGTATTTGTAACACGAAATGGTATGATAAAGAAAACAGAATTAAATCAATATAAAGTTCAGCGTTATTCAAGGGCATTCGTTGCTGTAAACTTGAAAAAAGATGATGAAGTTGTCGATATATTTGCGACAGATGGAACGAGTGATATCGTTCTTGCTACACATGGTGCATATGCACTTATTTTCCATGAAGATGAAGTAAGTCCAGTCGGTGTAAGAGCTGCTGGTGTGAAAGCAATTAATTTAAAAGAAGATGACTATGTCGCTTCTGGTAAACCGTTAAATGGTGATAAAGATCAACTTATTCTCGTAACGCAGCGTGGTGCTGTAAAACGTCTAAAAGCATCAGAAATTGAAAAATCAACGAGGGCGAAGCGAGGCCTTGTTATTTTCAAAGAGTTAAAACGTAATCCGTACCGCATTGTCGGTATTGAAATTGTTCGGGACGATGAATTAGTTTACATGAAGACAGAGAAAAACATTGTAGAAGAGATTGATCCGAAAGCGTATCGAAATAAAGACCGGTATAGTAATGGTAGCCTAGTGCTAGATGTAAATGATACTGGTGAAGTAGTAGAAACGTGGACGAAGAAAAGACCAGAATAAAGAGGGCATCTTGCTATGAATAGTAGCAAGATGCTTTTTTCTAGGCAATTTATTATGTAAATAATAATAATCTTGTTATAATAACTGAATGAAATCGTTCTCATAAAGTTCAACTAATCGGGCTTTAACAAGCAGTTGATTCCTCACCTAATTCCTTAGCTTTCACTGAATTTTGGGTTAGGAATCTTACTGCTCGTTAAAGCGGCACAAATGGAGGGGCAACATGAAAAAAATAGGTGTAGGGATTGTAGGATTTGGTTTTTCTAGTACGACATTTCATATCCCACTATTACAAACAATAGAAGAATATGATATTCGTGCTGTATTATCCTCAAAAGAAGAGGTAGTAAAAGAAACATTACCAAACGCTAATGTTGTTAGTACAATTGATGAATTGGTGAAGCGAGCTGATGTTGACTTAGTTGTTATTACATCACCTAATACAACTCATTTTCCATATGTAAAAGAAGCAATTTTAAACGGTAAGCATGTTGTTGTAGAAAAACCATTTGTTGTCTCAATTGAAGAGGGGGAAGAGCTTATTTCATTAGCAGAGCAGCATAATGTAATGTTAAGCGTATATCATAATCGTCGTTTTGATAATGATTTCTTAACAATTAAGAAATTGTTAGGAGAAAACAGAGTAGGGAATGTATACGCATATGAATCAAATTTTGATCGTTTCCGTCCACATGTACGTGATCGATGGAGAGAAAAAAATCTACCAGGTTCCGGTATATTATACGATTTAGGATCGCATTTAATTGACCAAGCGTTATCAATATTCGGGAAACCAGATGCGATAAGTGCAGATGTAATAAAACAACGACCAGGTGCAGAGGTGGATGATTATTTCCATATAGTACTTCATTACGGAGTTAAACGTGTCATTTTACGTAGCAGCAGTTATGTGAAAAAAGCTGGACCGCATTTTATAGTGCATGGAGAGAAAGGTTCTATCGTGAAGTACGGTATGGATTCGCAGGAAGAGCAATTAAAAAATGGAATGAAGCCAGGCGATAACGGTTATGGGGTAGACGATGAAGAGAATTTTGCTACGTTAGAAACAGAAGAAAGCCTAGAGCGTATTCCAACAGAAGTCGGTTGTTATGACAATTATTATAAAGGTGTACGAGATAGTATATTAAATGGTGAGAAACTACCTGTAACAGCAAAAGAAGGTTTAGATGTTATTAAATTGATTCAATTAGCGATTGAAAGTAGTGAAAAGGGTAGAGTCATTTCTATAAAATAAAAAAGACACGAAATTCGTGTCTTTTTTATTAGGAATATGTGAATATGATTAATTATTTAGTTTAGTCGTTTATCATACATTAATTGGATTTGTATGCCATAAGGATCTTCAATAATACCATATGCTTCACTAAATATATTTTTTTCTAGCGGAGAGATTATTTTCACATGCTCATCGGAAATTAAATTATTATAAAACGTTTGTATCTCTTCTAAATTAGCGCTTTGAATGCAAAGTGACATGTTATTTCCAACGTTATAAAGTTCATTAAGCTTCATTGTATCTTCCGCTATCATTAGCTTTGTATTCCCAATTTGTAAAACAGAGTGAGCAATATGATCTTTATTTTCACTTGTAATTTTAAAAGAACTATCTCTTTTCGCCAGTTCTTCATACGTAACAATCATTAACTTTTTGGCTTCTAAATTACGTATATAAAAATTAATCGCCTCCTTTGCTTGCCCATTCATTGAAAGAAAAATAGCTATTTCTAATGTCATAAATATATAACTCCTTTATTAGTTGATAATTATAATATAGATTAAAAAGGTTTCAATACATGATACCTTTTTGGGAGGGAAATATGAAAAAAACTGAACGAATAAATGACATGCTTATTTTCTTAAATAATAAAAGATATTTTAATTTAAAAGATTTAATGGCTAGATATGATATTTCTAAAAGTACCGCGTTGCGAGATATTCAATCATTGGAAGAAATAGGTGTACCCATATATTCTGAACTAGGTAGAAATGGAAGTTATAAAATTATAGAAAATAGTGTGTTATCGCCAATTTATTTTAGTGTGGATGAAATGTATGCGCTATACTTTTCAATTCTTACGCTAAATGGATACAAGACAAAACCATTTAATGTAGAAAGTATTGCACTTGAAAATAAATTTAAACATGTATTACCTGATAATGTGAGTAAAAATATTTCAATCATGGAACGAACGCTTTCCTTTGAAGTAACAAATCATAGTAATTTTAGTCCATTCTTAAAAGAAATTTTACAGGGAATTTTTGCTGAGCGAGTTTATCATTTAACATATTTAAAAAAAGGTGAGGAGCAAGCATTGGTTGCCCAATTTATTCGATTAGAATCTAAATTTGGCCAGTGGTATGCTAAAATCTTTAATTTTGAGACAAATAATGTTCAAATAATTAGATGTGATAAAATTCTTTCTATTGTGGAAACGAGCAATATTAATCCAAAAAATCTTGAAGAATTATTAAGTTATCTTACTACTTTTCACAGAAAGCCTGATGCAATTGATTTTAGCGTAATTGTTAATCAAAAAGGAAAGGATATTTTTGATAAAGAGAATTATCCTTCCATGAGGATGCAAAAGGAAAATGAAAATTACATTATAACAGGCTATTTTAACAAGCAAGAATTTGATTTTATTTCAAATTACTTTCTGAATTTCGGTGAAACGATTATCTCAATTCAGCCTGTTATGCTAAAAGAGTTAATCTATAATAAGGTGTTATCTATAAAGCAGCATTTAACCTTTTTAAGATAAAGTTAGTTTTAGTCATTTTTTGATATGAAAAAGCCCTTGCGATTTAAATATCCAAAGGGCTTTTTGGTGATTCTATTTGTTCTTTAGAAAAATTATTTTTCTGGGACGGAGAGTCCATAAAAGAACATCGTAACGATATCTTGTATATGTTTTTCGCGATCTCCTTCAAGAAGTTGTGCCCCAAAATCATCACCTAATTTAGTAAACATTTGAATGTAAAGTAACATCATTTCTTTAGTAAGGTGTGGATTAATTTCGTTTTTGCGCTGAGCTTGTTCTAATATTTCTAAATACCAGGGCAGGATTTTTTCATTTTGATAACTATAAATAAACTTACGGAGTTCTTCGTCCCTTTGCATCATTTGTAGTAACATATCAGGTTGAAATAACCCGCCAGTATTCATTTTTCTTACAATCATTTTTTGCATCATATCATGAAAAGGTAATTTTTCTTCTGCAAGCTCTTTATAATATTGAAATTCAGATATGATAAATTCTTGTATAAGCTCCCTAAATAACGCATCTTTACTTCCGAAATGATTATAAATTGTAACTTGAGAAACGTTTGCTTCTTTTGCGATATGTTCTATTTTCACTTCATTAAATCCACGTTCTGAAAATAATACGAATGCTGCTTCTTTAATGGCACGCTTTTTCTTTTCTTTTACTCTTTCAAAGCCGTTCAATGCAATCACCTCACTTAAAATATACAAGAAAAAATAATGGAAAACAATAATTTTGAAATATGGACTAATAAATATTTCAAAAAGTTGTTGCGAATATGGAAGATGAGGAGTACAATAATTTTGAAATATCACATATTCAATATTTCAAAAAAATGAGGTGGAATTATGATTTCAGTTCAAGATGTCACAAAACAGTTTTCGAATGGAAAAGGTTTGTTTCATATTACATTTGATGTAAAAGAGGGAGAAGTATTTGGTTATTTAGGACCGAATGGTGCCGGAAAATCAACGACGATTCGTAATTTAATGGGATTTATAAAACCGACAGCTGGTAAAGCGACAATTTTTGGATTAGATTGTTGGAATGAAGCAGCGAAAATTCAAAGGGAAGTTGGTTATCTACCGGGTGAAATTTCTTTTATTGAAGGAATGAACGGATTAGAGTTTTTAAAATTAATGCAGGGAATGCGTGGATTAATGGATACGAAAAGACGAGATGAACTGATAGAGCGTCTGCAATTTGATGTGAAAACACCGATTCGCAAAATGTCTAAAGGAATGAAGCAAAAAGTAGGGATAGTCGCTGCATTTATGCACGATCCAGAGGTGTTAATTTTAGATGAACCAACATCTGGACTTGATCCACTTATGCAACAAGTGTTTATAGATTTAATATTAGAGGAAAAGCAAAGAGGAAAAACAATCCTAATGTCATCACATATTTTTACTGAAATTGAGAGAACTTGTGACAGAGTAGCTATTATTAAAGATGGTCGACTCGTAACGGTTGAAAATATTCACGATTTACAAAGTATGAGAAGACAGGTGATAGATGTAACAGTATCATCACAAGAAGAGATTGAGTCCCTTATAAAGTGTAATTTGCAATTTGAAGCGGTAAAAGGTAGAGAGGCATCTATCATTGTACAAGGAAACTATCAAACTGTTTTACAAACACTTTCAAACTATAATGTAACGGCACTTCAAACGAGAGCGATGGATTTAGAACATTTATTTATGCATTATTACGATAAGAAAGAAGGGGTAACGCATGAATAAGCAATTGTTTTTAGCTAGTTTGAAAGAAACACAAAAAAGTATTTTGAGTTATGCGTGTGGTGCGGCTTTATATTTGTGGTTATTAATTTGGATATTCCCGTCAATGGTATCAGCGAAAGGGCTAAATGAATTAATAGCTGCCATGCCTGATAGTGTGAAAAAAATCGTTGGTATGGAAAGTCCGATTCAAAACGTAATGGATTTTCTAGCGGGCGAATACTATAGTCTATTGTTTATTATCATTTTAACAATTTTTTGCGTAACAGTTGCGACACATTTAATTGCTCGTCATGTAGATAAAGGAGCAATGGCATACTTGCTAGCAACACCTGTATCTAGAGTGCAAATTGCTATTACACAAGCTGCTGTTCTCATATTGGGACTTCTGATTATTGTATCTGTTACGTATGTAGCTGGGTTAGTAGGTGCAGAATGGTTTTTACAAGATAATAACTTAAATAAAGAATTATTTTTGAAGATAAATGTAGTCGGAGGGCTCATATTTTTAGTCGTTAGTGCGTATTCATTTTTCTTTTCTTGTATATGTAATGACGAAAGAAAAGCACTAAGTTATTCAGCGAGTTTAACTATCTTATTTTTCGTATTGGATATGGTAGGGAAGTTAAGTGATAAGTTAGAGTGGATGAGAAATATATCATTATTTACGCTATTTCGTCCGAAAGAAATTGCTGAAGGAACGTATAATATATGGCCTGTAAGTATAGGGTTAACTGCCGGAGCACTTTGTATTTTCATAGTAGCAATTGTAGTGTTTAAGAAGAGGGATTTACCGTTATAAAGTAGAAAGTCCACTAGAAAGTGGGCTTTTTTTATTTGTAAATTAAAACTAGTATGTTTATCGCATAACACTTATAAAGGATATTTATCTTTTTAATTAAGAAAATATTCAAAAAAATGAACCTTTTTCTAGGTTCATACGTCTAATACATGTAAAGTTAAATTGGAAGTGATAAAGTGAGGATGAAACAGGAGGAGCAATTGTGAAAGTAATCCCTTTATATAAAATGATTATAAAAGAAGAAACGGATGTTTCTTTGGCGAAAAAAGGTAATCATGAAGCCTTTATAGCGCTTATGCATACAGAAAAAGTGAAGATGTATCGAATAGCAAAGGCGATGTTACGTGATGAGACAAATATAGAGGATGCGATACAGACAACAATTTTAAAGGCCTATGAAAATATAAAAAAATTAAAAAAAGAAGAATTTTTTCAAACTTGGTTAATTCGAATACTAATAAATGAGTGTAACAATATTATTAGAGCGTATAAAAATGTAATTGTGACAGAAGAGAATGATTACAATATGAGTGCGTGTGATCAGTATGAAGATATAGATTTGTGTAATGCGATTCAATCGTTACATGAAGAATTAAGAGCTGTTACGGTGCTTTATTATTATGAAGATATGAATCAAGAGAGTATAGCAAAGCTGTTAGAAATACCGAAAGGAACAGTGAAATCAAGATTGTCACGCGCGAGGGAACAACTACAAAAACGATTAAAGATGGAATAGGGGGTGTAAAGGATGGATAATGAAAAATTATTTGATGAGAAATTAAAAAAGAGAATAAAAGATGAAAATGTTATAGTACCTCCAGAGTTAAATGAAAAAATTAATGGCACGCTACATAATCTTAAGGTAAAAAAGAAGAGTTACAAAATTCATATGATGATAATTAGTGCAGCGGTTTGTATACTTTCAGTGGTATCTATGTCTGAGTTTTCTATACAAAGTTTTGCGCAAAATGGTGGAGTATTTGAATATGTAAAGAAAAAAGCGTTTTCTGATTTTGAAAATGAAGAAGAAATAAAATCGAATGTACATTATCCAGATAAAGAAAAGATTCATCAAAAAATGCTAGATTCTATTGATTATTTTAAAAATATTTCAGGACAATTTGAGGAATATTCTAGCTCATCAAGAATTGCTACAACATATAAGTATGCGATTGATACGGAGAAACAAAGAGGTATCTCTTCGAAAGAAGATAAACTAGCCAAAAAACGAACAATTATATATAACGAGGGGAAGAAAAAAGAGTTTGATGATGAGAAGTATACCTATAAAGAGACAAAATGGAACCCGAAAGAAAGAAACAATGAACTATTAAAATTAAATCCTACGGAAAGGTTAGTGAGAAAATCAGATGAGAAAAAGCGATATGATGATGAATATATAGGGCTAGCTAAATATAGTATTCAATCAGAATTCGCAGATTTGTTAATTCGATATAAAGATTGGAATTATAAAGAAACGAAATATCTTGGATTAGATTGTTACAAAATTGAAGGAGTCATCAACATAGAGATGCCTGTTAGCACCTCTGAAGATTTAAGAGGGAAATTCGAAATGGTTGTGGAGAAAAATACAGGGATTATGTTGAAATTTCTTAGTTTTCAAGAAGGCTTGATTCAATATTCAGTTACGACTGAATGGATACAAATAGATAAGGGATTGAAAGAAAGTATGTTTCAAAAGGATAGCGCTAAATATGAAAGAATGAAAAACATATTGGATGAATAGAAACAGGAGGAGAGTAAATGGAGAATCATTCATCTTTAAGAGAAGAGAAAAATAAGCAAAAATATAAAAAGAAAACGATAATAAGTTTACTACTGGCGGTATT
This sequence comes from Bacillus sp. 196mf, assembly GCF_003217275.1. Lineage (NCBI taxonomy): Bacteria > Bacillati > Bacillota > Bacilli > Caryophanales > Bacillaceae > Bacillus > Bacillus sp. 196mf. Next base: position 27,253 of record NZ_QJTG01000015.1, on the reverse strand, counting down.
ACTATTTGGTGGAATTGGCTATGGAGCCTATGTATATATGAAAACTTCTAGTCTCGTACAAAAATCTAATTTGAATTTAGCACGAGGTGAAAAATCCAATTTACGTGAGAAATCTGTAAAGCCAATTGCAAATCATGTTTCACTTTTAATTATGGGAATTGATGAAAATCAAGAACGACAAAAGGAATATAATGGTGCATTTCATACAGATGCATTATTGTTAGCGACTTTTAATAAAGACGATAAAACAGTGAAATTAACGAGCATACCGCGTGATACATATACATATGTTCCAGTTGAAAAGAAAAAAGATAAAATAACCCATGCATATGGAAGTGGTTTCGTTAAAAATGGTAGAGATGGAGGACCGCAAGCTTGTGTGGAAGCGGTAGAAAAATTGTTACAGGTGCCCGTTGATTATTTTGTGAAATTTAATTTTGGTTCCTTTACTAAAATTGTTGATGGGTTAGATGGTATTGAAGTGGATGTCCCGGTTGAATTTACGGAGCAAAATAGTAAAGATGAACCTGATGCGATTCATTTGATAAAAGGATTACAAAAATTAAATGGGGAAGAAGCACTTGCACTAGCAAGAACGCGCCATATTGATAGTGATGCAATGAGAGGACAGCGCCAACAACTTGTTATTGAAGCGATTTTAAGTAAATTAAAAAGTGTAGGATCGATTACGAAGCTAGAAAAAATAGTTGAGGCGGTTGATAGTGATTTTAAAACAAATTTAGTAATGGATGATATTTTATCTTTTTATAAATACGGTTTAAACGGTTCAGTTGAAAAAATACAATTAGCTGGTGATGATTTATACTTACCTAATGGCCCAAACGGGCAACGTGTATATTATTATAACCCTAATAAAAAAGATCTACAGAGTTTGAGTAATACTCTTAGAACACATCTAGGGTTAAGTGAAAAGCAAATTGAGGAGAATTAAAGCAGACGAAATGTCTGCTTTTTTATTTTTGTAGAAAAGAGGTTTGTTACGATATACATTATTTATTAACAATAATTTACAAGTTTGTTTATAGTGAAGGGATATAAAGACTATTAAATCAATACATAGAATTCCATGAGGTATAGTGTTTCGAAAGGTTAAGGAATTTTTATGAATATTACTGTAAAAAAATAATTTTTTAAAAATTTTCAATAATAACACTTTACAAAACTCAAAAAATTAGTAGAATAATAGTTAATAAGAATCTTCTGATAAATATATAAAGAGAAACAGAATTATCAGAAAATTCTTAAGTGAGAGCGTTAAGAATTAGGGAGGGTACAGAAAGTGAAAAAGAAAAAAATGAAAAAACTAACAGCGGTTGTAGTACCAGTTTTAGCAATGAGTATGGCATTAACAGCATGTTCTACATCAGGTGGAGATAAGAAGACAAGCACAAATTCTAGCTCTGGTGGAGATAGTAAATCAGAAGGAAAATTAGCAGCAAAACAAGTACTAAATCGTACTGAAACAAATGAGATTCCAACAATGGATACTTCTAAAAATACAGATACATTAGGTTCTCAAATTTTAGGGAACACAATGGAAGGTTTATATCGATTAGATAAAGATAACAAACCAATCCCAGCTGCTGCAGAATCAAGCACGAAGAGTGAGGATGGTAAAAAATATACATTTAAATTACGTAAAGATGCAAAATGGTCAAATGGTGATCCTGTAACAGCGAAAGATTTCGTATATGCATGGCAACGCCTATTAGATCCAAAAACAGCTGCTGAGTATGCATTTATCGCATTCCCAATTAAAAATGCAGAAGCGGTGAATAAAGGTGAAAAACCTGTAACAGAACTAGGAGTAAAGGCAGTAGATGATACTACTTTAGAAGTTGAATTAGAACAAGCAGTACCATACTTCTTAAACTTAGTAGCATTCCCATCGTACTATCCGTTAAATGAGAAGTTTGTAAAAGAAAAAGGGGATAAATACGGTTTAGAGTCTGATACAACAGTATATAATGGACCGTTTGTTCTAACTGATTGGAAGCATGAGCAAGGCTGGAAATTAAAGAAAAATGATCAATATTGGGATAAAAAGACTGTAAAACTAGATGAGATTAATTATAGTGTTGTAAAAGAACCAGCAACACGTGTGAATTTATATGATAGTGGTCAAATTGATGTTGCTTTATTAACGGGAGAGTTTGTTGATAAGTATAGAAATAATAAGGAAGAGTTTGGGACTTATTCACAAGTAAGTACTTACTTTATTCGTATGAACCAAAAACGTGGTGGACAAGATACACCATTAAAGAGTCAAAAATTACGTGAAGCAATTGCCTACTCTATTGATAAGAAAAATTTAGCAAATGTTATTTTAAATGATGGATCTAAACCAGCAGACTTCTTAGTACCGAAAGGATTAGCAACTGGACCAGACGGTAAAGACTTCCAAGAAACATTTAAAAACGGTATCAAACCAGATGCGAAAAAAGCAGCTGCTGCATGGGAAGCAGCGAAAAAAGAACTTGGAAAAGATCAAGTTACAATTGAGCTATTAAACTATGATACTGGTAATGCGAAAAAAGTTGGGGAATATGTAAAAGATCAAATCGAGAAGAATTTAAAAGGTGTAACAGTTAATATTAAACTTCAGCCGTTCAAGCAAAAACTAAAATTAGAAACAGAGCAAGATTATGATATTTCATATGGCGGTTGGAATCCAGATTATGCGGATCCAATGACATTCTTAGATATGTTTGAGTCTAAACATTCTCATAACCAAATGAGCTTCTCTGATCAGAAATATGATGAAATGATTAAAAAAGCTGGTGGAGAATTAATGGGCGATGCGAAGAAACGTTGGGAAGAGCTAGGACAAGCTGAGAAATTACTTCTTGAGAAAGATGTAGCAATTGTGCCTTTATACCAACGTGGTGATGCATATGTTCAAAAACCAAATGCAAAAGGCATCGTTCACCATAACATTAGCCCAGAGTATAGCTTCAAGTGGACATATATGACTGAAAAAGATGGAAAATAATTTTTAAACAGTGATGCTATATTTAAGTGGATGTATACAAGTTTCTTAGCTTATTTTGTAGTGAGAATCTCGTTAGCCACAATAGAAAGATAAAATGATAGAGCATTCCAAAAGTAGATTATTTACTTTTGGAATGCTCTTTTTATTATGAGATTACATGTAAATAAATCGATAGATGTAAGGAAGAATTTGTATCATGACAATTGTAAAAAATACGTTTTACTATAATAAAAAAATAATTTTTAGAATATTTTAAAAATAACTTTACAAAAGCGGAAAAATTAGTAGAATATTAATTAATAAGAATTTTCTGATAACTAGTTATTAGAAAGTCTATCAAAAATGGTTTCGTACATATAATTGGGGAGGGTACAAAAATGAAGAAAAAGATGAAAAAGTTCACGGCGGTTGTAGCGCCAGTTTTAGCAATGAGTATGGCGTTGACAGCGTGTTCTGGATCTGGTGGGGAGAAGAAATCAACTACGACGTCTAGTGGTGGTGGGGAAGAGAAAAAAGCTGAAATTAAATATGCAGCGAAACAAGTATTAAATCGTACAGAAAATCAAGAAATTCCGACGATGGATGTTTCAAAATCTACTGATACATTAGGTTCTCAAATTTTAGGGAACACAATGGAAGGTTTATATCGATTAGATAAAGATAATAAGCCAATCCCAGCTGTGGCAGAATCTAGTACGAAAAGCGAGGATGGCAAAAAATATACATTTAAACTACGTAAAGATGCAAAATGGTCAAACGGTGATCCTGTAACAGCGAAAGATTTCGTATACGGATGGCAGCGCTTACTCGATAAAAATACAGCTGCAGAATATGCGTTTATCGCTTTCTATATTAAAAATGCAGAAGCAATTAATAAAGGTGAAAAACCTCTAACAGATTTAGGAGCAAAAGCGGTAGATGATTATACACTAGAAGTAGAATTAGAAAAGCCAGTACCGTATTTCTTGAATTTAATGGCATTCCCATCGTACTATCCTTTAAATGAAAAGTTCGTAAAAGAAAAAGGAGATAAGTTCGGTTTAGAAGCAGATACAACGTTGTATAACGGACCGTTCGTTATGGCGTCATGGAAACATGAACAAGGATGGCAATTAAAGAAAAATGATCAGTATTGGGATAAAAAGACTGTGAAATTAGAAGAAATTAACTATAGTGTAGTAAAAGAAGTTGCGACGAAAGTAAACTTATATGATACAGGATCAATTGATTTTACACTATTATCAGGAGAATTTGTTGATAAATATAAATCGAACAAAGAGGAGTACGGTGAGTATTCAGAAGCAAGTACATTCTTCTTACGTTTAAATCAAAAGCGTAACGGACAAGATACACCGTTAAAGAGCAAAAAACTACGTGAAGCAATCGCATTATCAATTGATAAAAAAGGTTTAGCGAACGTTATTTTAAATAACGGTTCAAAAGCAACAGATCAATTAGTACCAAAAGGGCTTGCGACAGGGCCTGACGGTAAAGATTACCAAGATACATTTAAAAATGGTCTAAAATATGATCCGAAAAAAGGTGCAGCAGCTTGGGAAGCAGCGAAAAAAGAACTTGGAAAAGATCAAGTGACAATTGAACTACTAAGCTATGATGATGGAACTGCGAAAAAAATTGCTGACTATTTTAAAGATCAAATTGAGAAAAACTTAAAAGGTGTAACGGTTAACACGAAAATTCAGCCGTTCAAACAAAAACTGAAATTAGAGTCAGCGCAAGATTATGAAGTTTCATTTGCAGGTTGGAGCCCAGATTATTCGGATCCAATGACGTTTATTGATATGTTTGAATCGAAGAGCCCATATAACCAAATGAGTTATTCGAATCCAAAATATGATGAAATGGTAGCGAAAGCAGGTAATGAATTATTGTCTGATCCGAAGAAGCGTTGGGAAACGTTAGGAAAAGCAGAGAAATTGTTCCTTGAAGAAGATGCAGGATTAATTCCTTTATATCAAACAGGTAGAGCGTATGTAATGAAACCGAATGTTAAAGGAATTGTGAAACATAACATCAGTCCAGAATATAGCTTTAAGTGGGCTTATGTAACGGAAGGGAAATAATAAAAAAGAGCGTTTTAAAGGTAGATAAATGACTTTTAGAACGCTCTTTTACTATTAAATTAAATAGAGAAGAATAAGAAAAGTGGTACTTACATATAGTAGATGTGGGAGAATTCGTATAGTAGTAATAGATTGTTATTGAAGTAAATAAATTAATTATTATGAATGTTTTTAAAAATACTTTACAATTCGAGAAAAATTAGTAGAATGATAATTAGTAATAATTTTCTGATAATTTAAATTAGAAATCTCTCAAAGTTAGTTTCGTACATATAATTGGGGAGGGTACAAGAATGAAGAAAAAGATGAAAAAGTTTACGGCGGTTGTAGCGCCAGTATTAGCAATGAGTGTGGCGTTAACAGCATGTTCTGGATCTTCTGGTGGGGAGAAGAAAACGACTACGACGTCTAATAGTGGCGGGGAAGAGAAAAAATCCGATATTAAATATGCGGCACAGCAAGTAATGAATCGTACAGAAACGAATGAAATTCCGACGATGGATACTTCTAAAAATACAGATACGTTAGGTTCTCAAATTTTAGGAAACACGATGGAAGGGTTATATCGTCTAGATAAAGATAACAAGCCAATTCCAGCGGCGGCAGAATCTAGTACGAAAAGCGAGGATGGCAAAAAATATACATTCAAATTACGAAAAGATGCAAAATGGTCAAACGGTGATCCTGTAACAGCGAAAGATTTCGTATTTGCATGGCAACGTCTAGTAGATCCAAAAACAGCTGCTGAGTATGCGTTTATTGCTTACTATCTTAAAAATGCAGAGGCAATAAATCAAGGGAAAGCAGAAGTTTCTACATTAGGTGTAAAAGCGGTAGATGATTATACGCTGGAAGTTGAACTAGAGAGACCAGTACCATATTTCTTAAATTTAATGGCATTCGCGTCATACTATCCATTAAATGAAAAGTTCGTAAAAGAAAAAGGAGATAAATACGGTTTAGAGTCTGATACGACAGTTTATAATGGACCGTTTGTACTTACTGATTGGAAGCATGAACAAGGTTGGAAATTAAAGAAAAATGATCAGTATTGGGATAAAAAGACTGTAAAACTAGAAGAAATCAACTATAGTGTAGTAAAAGAACCAGCTACAAGAGTAAATTTATATGATACAGGTGCGATTGATTTTACACTTTTATCAGGTGAATTTGTTGATAAGTATAGAAATAATAAAGAAGAGTTTGGTGCATATTCAGAAACAAGTACGTTTTACTTGCGTCTAAATCAAAAACGTGGTGGGCAAGATACACCGTTAAAGAGTAAAAAATTACGTGAAGCAATTGCATTATCAATCGATAAGAAAGCTTTAACGAATGTCATTTTAAATGATGGTTCAAAACCAGTGGATTATTTAGTACCAAAAGGTTTAGCAGCTGGACCAGATGGTAAAGATTTCGCAGAAACGTTTAAAAATGGTTTAAAACAAGACTCTAAAAAGGCAGCAGCAGCCTGGGAAGCTGCGAAAAAAGAACTTGGAAAAGATCAAGTGACAATAGAGCTATTAAATTATGATACTGGTAATGCGAAAAAGGTTGGGGAGTATGTAAAAGATCAAATTGAAAAGAATTTAAAGGGTGTAACAGTAAATATTAAACTTCAGCCATTTAAGCAAAAACTAAAATTAGAATCAGACCAAGATTATGATTTCTCATATGGCGGCTGGAATCCAGATTATGCGGATCCAATGACATATCTTGATATGTTTGAAACGAAAAATTCACAGAATCAGATGAGCTATTCAAATTCAAAATATGATGACATTATTAATAAAAGTAAGACGGAATGGATGGCTGATGCAAAAAAACGTTGGACAGAGCTAGGGAAAGCAGAAAAACTGTTACTTGAAGAAGATGTAGCGCTCGTACCTTTATATCAAAGTGGTAGATCGTATGTTATGAAACCAAATGTAAAGGGAATTGTAAAACATAATATTAGTCCGGAATATAGTTTCAAATGGGCGTATGTAGAAGAGAAATAATAAAGTGAAATTTTAACCAGTGTGGATTTTTCCTCATTCCCCTGTGAAAGAAAAGAGCATTTTCAAGTTGCGGTATCGCACTTGAAAATGCTTTTTTTCTATGCACGATTTTTTTCTGGATGAATATATGTATTATAGAAAACTTGAAGGAGAGTCCTATGAAACGAAACACATACATCGATTTCCTAGCTTATTACGGAATAGGAAGTGCTCATCCTGGTGGTTTTACGTTAACAAAACAATTGTTAGCACAACTGCCTTTTAAATATGGAGCGAATGTCCTTGAGATAGGTTGCGGTACGGGGAAAACAGCGGCATATATGACAAGGGAATTTGGTTATAAAGTAACAACTGTTGAAAAGAATGAAATTATGATTCAAAAGGCAAAAGATAGATGGTTGTTTGAAGGGTTAGATATACAATTAATTGAAGGAAGTGTAGAGCAATTACCTTGTTTGAATAACTCATTTGAGTTCGTACTTGGAGAATCAATCATCGCTTTTACAGAGAAAGAAAGGGTTATCTCGGAGTGTTACCGTGTATTACAGCAGGACGGTAAGCTTGTTGTCATTGAAATGATTATTGATAGGCACATTGATAAGGATGAGGAAGAAAAAATCGCCCAATTATATGGCATGAAAGAACTATTAACTGAGAATGAGTGGGTACAATTATTTCAGAAAGCAAATTTTAAAAGAATTACAATTGCTGGCGGTGGCACGATTGCAGAAACGATCTCTGGTTATGTAGAAGAGCCAGAGTGGAATGTATCCTCACATATTCCGAATGAGTTATATGAGGCGTGGGTACAGCATGAAAATGTACGGCTTATGTACCAACACATTTTAGGGCATCGTATTTTTATATGTGAAAAATAAAGAGAAAGAGTTGGCTAAAGGTAGTCAACTCTTTACTATGTTAAATGAAAAATAATGCAGCTAATGTAATTCCGAAGATGAAACCAAATCCGAGTTCAACACCCCAGCCACAACCGCCGCCACCCCAGCCGCCGCCACCACAACTACCGCAACCACGGCCACCACATCCGCAACTGCTGAATCCACCACCGCATCCAAATCCGCAACTATCACATCTGCTAAGGCCGCCGCAAAGGTCACAACCACCGTTTGCATAAGCATCATAGTATCCGAATCCTGAATCAAAAGATGAGCGCTGTTGCACCGGTTCGATCCATACAGAGTTTTTTGTCAAATCGATTATTTTACCTAAATGTATACGGCCATCACGGTCTTCAATCCGAACAACCTTTCCGAAATAACGTCGGCATGTATCATAACATTTTTGTCTATGCATGTTCTTTCCTCCTTCCGCATTACAGTAATACGATATGTAAGGGGGACAAGTGCGGCTTGTACGAATGTCCTATCTATCATAATTGTTATAGGAAAGGGGAAATATAAGAAGAGGATATATAAGGAGGAAAAGGCATGAAATCTACAGATCAGTTTCAGACATACGAAGTACCGTGGGAAGAATTTATTGAAGCGTTGCGAGAGGAAATGAAGAAGCAAGTAGGGGCAGATATTATTGATACAGTAGTTTGCAATTTAGAAGATGGTTTTGAAGTGTATACATATGTGCAGGGGGATTTAGATTTTGAATATAAAGAAGGGCTTGAGAGAAAATACGGAAGTGATGCGAAGATACCTAATGTGTTAACGATAATGTTATTAGCTAGTATTTATAATACAAGTGAAGCGAATATACGCTTGCATGCGGACAATAAAGAAAATCCGATTGTTGAAGTGTATGTAAAGCAATGAAACACGCTGTGAAAAGCGTGTTTTTTATTTATATGATAAAATGTTAGAAAATTGAGAAAGAAGGTGAAGGATTGGGAATTAAACATCTTAATTTAACAGTTACAGATGTAACAGCATCTAGAGCGTTTTTAGAGAGGTATTTTGGTTTGATTTGTAGTGGAACAAGGAGGAATGCCTTTGCAGTTATGCGTGATAATGATGGATTTATACTAACTTTAATGAAAGGAAAAGAAGTTCAGTATCCAAAAACATTTCATGTAGGATTTCCACAAGAAAATGAAGAACAAGTAGATAAGATAAATCAAAGATTGAAGGAAGATGGATTTTTGGTGGAGCCTCCTAAGCATGTCCATGCGTATACGTTTTACGTTGAAGCACCTGGTGGATTTACAATAGAAGTGATGTGTTAAGTCAAAAATCAAACTTTTTGTTATGTGTTTTTAAAATAAAAAGTAGGAAAAGTCTGTTTTAAGCGTGGAGCTTAAACAGGCTTTTTTACTTATATAATTGGATAGAGAGTGCTAGAAGGAATATTACCAAGTGTATGATCTGTTTACATAATAAAGTTATGGTGGGTTAGTTGTCCTAAAATACAAGTCATATATCTTGTTTCCTCTCATAAATTTAAACATAGGAATTTGTCTACAAAGGTGGCGAAGCCTCATCATGAAAATTCGAATTTGTGCCACGTTCATGTTGTTTCTATTTATATGTTTACCTTTATCAGCTTTTGCAAAAGGAGAGGAGGCAAAGGAAAGGGTCGTTTCACTTGTATATGACGATTCGGGCAGCATGAGAAATAACGATCGCTGGAAATATGCCAATTATGCTTTGCAAAGTTTAGTTGCGCTATTAGATGAAAAAGATAAATTTTCTTACGTTCCAATGAGTAAGCCGAATGATCCATTAAACATTTCGTTAACGAAGGATAAAAGGCAAACAGAAATTGAGGGAATTGGAGCGTGGAAAACGTATTTAAATACTCCATTTAGCGCGGTAGAAACGGCGATGCAATCTATAAAAAAGGAAGCAGATATAGATGGAAAACGTGAATTTTGGCTTATTGTATTAACTGACGGGGCATTTAATGATTTAGAGAAAGATAAGGTTGGCGGAAAAGAACAAATTTTGCAGAAATTAGCCCAGTTTAAGAAAGAAATGGATGCAAAAAAGATATCGTTACACCCAGTCTTAATTACGATGGAAGAAGATTTAGGACAACAAGAAAAAGAACAATTAAACACGTTCAAAGAAATATGGAAGAAAGAGATAAATGGTGTTACTATGCCGTCAAGCGGAGAAGATGGCATTGTAAAAAGTGTAAATCAAGTGGCAGCATTAGTTGCAAATCGTGATCCATTCTCCTCTGTTGAATCGATTGTAAAAACGAAAGTAGTGGGGAAAAGAGTAGAGATTACAACACCGTTTCCATTAAAGCGTATGACGCTTGTACGACAATCGCCTTCTCTGCCCGATTATCAGGTCACACAAATTTCTAAACCATTACAATTACAATCTTCTTTTTCCATACATGCACCAGGAGAAGCAAAATTGTTCGGAAATATAGTTCATATAAGTACGGAAAATCAGGAAGTTATTAAACCAGGAACTTATACGATAGAAGTGGACCAGGACATTGAGAAAGAAGGACTACAAGTACTAGTTGAACCAGCGCTTAATTATACGGTTTCTACTTATGACAAAGATGATAGTAGTCAAAAAAATGTAGAGGAAATGTACGAAGGTGTTACTGCTGTTATTGAAGCAAAGCCTACGGAGTTGCCAGTTCAGTCTTCTTACTTTCAGGCAGAAGTAGAAATAGACGGAAAACAATATCCGATGAAGTGGGACGATAAGAGGCATGTGTTTTATTACGAAACTAAGCTTGGTAAAGGGTTAGTACGCGGGAAAGTTCATATGAATATAAAGGGGTTTTATAGACAGACGAAAGAATTTAAAATTGAAACAGCTGAGAAACCAAAATTATCACTTCAAACTGTTACAAAAGATTATGAAGAAAAAGTGACAAATTTAGAGAATAGTAAACCATTTGTTTTGCAGCCACAGTTAGATGGTAAGCCGATGACAGAAGAAGCTGTAAAAAAACTATTAAAATCTACTGGTGTCACATCTAAACAATCAATCAATTATGAAATAAAGCAACATGGAAATCAGATCTATGTTTATCCTCGTCCCTATTACTCCGACACATTTAATTTTACAGATACCGGCACCGTAGAAGCTACCATCGTAATGCAGGATTCAAAATTACAAGAAGTAAAGAAGAACATAACATTCCATATTCAAGATGCTCCGTTGTATGAAAAATATGCGCTTATTTTTAAGTTTGTCATTCCTATCACTTTATTACTGCTAGTAGTAGGAATCATTGTTTTAGGATGGATTGTTCGGCCAAGATTTCACCGGAAAGCACTACTGTATTATGAATGGGATCAAGAGGTAGCGAAAGATTGGCTATATCAATCTGAGCCAGAATTACTTCGAAATAAATGGTGGAACCATTATTTTGGTATCCCATTTAGAGCAGAAAGAAAAACTGTGCAATCCGTTACATTTATAGCGAAGAAAGGTTCGAAATCTGTCTTTGTAGCGAAAGAATCACAAGTAGTTGGAATGATTATTGATGGGATGTTTATAACAAAAGATGAAGTAGGAATGGAACATAAGACACTATATCCAAATGAACTTTTACTAATTGATAGAGGATATGGTAAGGAGATTTACAAGTACGAATGTGAATAGTAGGTATGGATAAGAAGGGGATGGAGTATTGATTCTCTTTCCCTTTTTTCAAACAAGCAAGAATAGGAAGGTGGTTCACATGACATTACAAGTTCCAACAATATTAATTGGTTTAGGTGGAATCGGTAGTACTGTGACGCATCAAATATATGAAAAACTGCCTGAAGAGCGCCGAAAAAAGGTAGCAATGCACGTATTTGATACAGATGTGAATACATTAAGTAAATTTGATCATATTCGAAAGTTTAAGACACAAACAAGTTCTAGTAAAACGCCTAGGGAGTATATTGCGGGAGATCCAACGATCCCAGAGTGGTTTCCGATGGATCCGACTATACTTGATAAGCCATTAACAGAAGGAGCAGGACAGTTACGCGTCATTTCACGTTTAGCGTTACGTGCTGCGATGAAAGAAGATAAATTGACGTCTTTTTGGCAAGAAATCGAGAAAATTTTTCCGGTTACAAGTGATCAAACGGAATATGGTGTGCGTGTCATTATAGTAACATCACTAGCAGGCGGAACAGGTTCAGGGATGTTTCTGCAAATTGCATTATATTTACGTGAAATGCTTCGGAAGAAATTGCAGCATCATAACATTTTAATACGCGGTGCGTTTTTAATGCCGGATGTTTTAGTAAAGACGAGAACGGTTAGTGCGAAAGAATTTGAAACGGTGCAAGCAAATGGCTATGCATCGTTAAAAGAATTACATGCTATTACGCTCGGTTCTACTGGAGAATTATCAAAACGCGGTGGTGTAACAATTGAATTAGAGTATCGCCCTGATCAAGTAGATGAAGACGGAAGAACGAATCATACAATTAAACAACATCATTTACCGTACAATTATTGTTTCTTATACGATTACGAAAATCTACATGGACACCATTTACACAATTTATCAGACTATATGGAACAGATGGCAAATACAATTTATTTACAGTTATTTAGCCCGATGTCTACAAGTCATTTTGCACAAGAAGACAATCAAATTCAGCAATTAGCAGAATCAAGTGGAAAAGGACGATATTGCGGGGCAGGAACGGCAAAACTCATTTATCCATATGAGCATGTGTTAAAATATTGTGCTTTAAAATGGGCGGTGCAAGGTTTAGATGAATCGTGGCTGCATTTAGATCAACTGTTTCAAGAGAAGAAGCAAAGATACGACCAAGATGTAAAACGTGGGATGCAGCGTGAAAAGCCGGAGAGAGGTAAAAGTTATTTAGAGGACTTGGAGCATCTTGCTACCCGTCCAGAGCAAGCTCATATTTTCTATAGACAAATGTACAATGAAACACGTGAAGGAGCAGAGGGTGGTAAGCTCGGAGTTGCGAAATCAAAACTGTTTTTAGAAGCTGTAGAAAGTTATGTACAACGAACGGTGCAAAAAGATGAGGAATTAAATCGTCTGCAACATGAGTGTAAAATTTCAGCTGCGAAACTGAAAATGATGGAACAAATGAAAGGTGAAGTAGCAAGAGTGGATCACGCGGTTCGTTTATATGCGTATGCGATTCCGAGCCGTGTACATGAACATGTAACGACACTTTTATATGACATGATTGAATCAGACCGCTTTTCACCAAGTGGTTCTGAAGGGCAGTCCTATCAATTAAATACATGGTTTTTAAAGAAAACAGATCCAGTTCACCCAGTAGCAGCACGTTTTATGTTATATGAAATTCGAAAGCAGTTAGTAGAAAAAATGAATCGACTACATGAAAATAATGAACAAAAGCGTAATGTAATTCAAAACTACGATAAAAAATTTAATGTGGGTAATATCGATGGAACGGTAACGGCTGTACGCCGAGTAGAAATTGCTCAACAACAAGGCTGGTTCGGAAAAATGATTAATAATCAGCAACGTTCATTCAAAAGAGAATTTGAAGACATCGTAACGCAATATGTACACAAATTAAATGAATATCGAAAAGAAATGCTATTAGAACTTGTGTATCAATCGCTATATCAGGCAGTTAATAAAATGATTCAATATTGGGAAAGATTTTTTGATAATTTACATGAAACACGTGAAAATTTATTGTTTGAAATCCAAAAGCGCAGTAAGGAATTTGAAGGGAAAACAAACCCGACGAATGTTTATGTATTAGCAGAGGAACAGCTGCAAGAAAAGATATGGCAAGATATGCAGCAACATTTAAATTTAGGTGTACTACCGAAAGATATATCAGCGGAAATTTATATGAGTTTGTATGGGGAATATTGTCGTGATGCGAAAACAGAAGAGATTCAGTCGAAAAAGGTAGAGGATTTCTATCGCGAACATATACTGAGCTATTGTTATGACGAACTGCAAGTACGCTATCGTGATAAATTAGAATTGAATATTATTGAAGCGTTGCGAAAAGAAGCAGATTATAAGAAACGTGATCGCGATGAATACGTGCGTGAAAAAATTGAAGACCTGTTCCATTTAGCAAGTCCATTCATTCCGAAAGTTGCTCATCATAGGGAATTACAATATTGGGGTATACATCCTTCTTTAAAGAAAGAGCTACAAGAGGAATTGATTCAAGAAATGTTTAAAGAAAAAGATACAGTACACGAAGCCTTTTCGCCATTTGAAGTGATCTGTTATCGAGCACATTATGGCTTATCGCTGCAAGATTTTCCTAAATTATCATCAGGACATATTTCAAACGGATTTATGAATGATAAAGGGGACTATTTCCAATCGTATTATCGCCGTGTAAACAAATTAAATAGTAAAAAATCTAGTTTAACGCCGCATTTAGATAAGTATTGGCACTTACCAGCCTTTATGCCAGATTTGAATGTGACTCAAACAAAATTAGATTATGATAAATGTAATCGTGCATTACTATACGCATATATGTATCGCTGGATTAGTTTAGTTGCTGTTGATGGACAGTTTGTGTATCAATATAACGGTGTGGGACGTAGCTTTTTAATTCAGTCGATGGGAAAAAATATTTCAAGCGAAAGTTATAAATTACACAGAGCATTGCTTCATAATCCGTTTATTTATGAAAACATCTTGTCACGATTTGAAGAAGAGCAAGAAAAGGCGATGATACAAGGTGGACATTTATATACACATCCGTTCGTATTAGGAGCCCAAGATGTAAGATGGCTTAGAAAAGAACATGTCCACAATCTTTTAGACATGATTTTAATGTATGACCGTGAAGCGAAGTATGATCCGACGTTAGAAGAAACATCAGATGAATTATTAAGACTATTCCTTGATGAAATCGAGTTGTATTTCCAGAACTATTACGGTACAGGTGCTGATATGGTTGCAAAGAAAGAGAAAGAAATGTTTATTAAACAATTGTGGGATCGCTCGCATGCGAAAGGATATGTAGATCCAAATAGCGCTCCGTATAAAAAATGGCAAAATTTATTAAGTATTCAAGATGAAGAAGAAACGCCAAAAACGAATGTATAGTGAATGAAAAGGGAATCCTTAAAAGTGGCAATACAACTTTAGAAAAGAGGGATTCTGATGCCGTTTTTAGGAAGTGTATATCAAATATTTGGGTTATATCCGGAACTTTATTATGGGATGATTTCAGCAGAGTTGCAAGAGGAAGCTCAGAAGGAGCATCTTGAAAATAGTAGTGCAGAAGCTGAAGTGGAAGAATAAAAAAAGTGCAGATGAAAATCTGCACTTTTTTGTTAGTATTAAAATGGTGAAATAACCTCAAATCAATTATTATTTTTGAATAATAATTAATTTGAGGTTATTATGATTTTCATTACATTGTATGTAATGAAAATCAATGTAATAAAATGAATATGAATATTAAGGTGGAAAACAACAATGTTTTTTAAGAAAATAATTATGTATAAAAATAACATTTGATACATAATCAACCGATTATTTTTGAGTGATTTATTATTGACAATATAATTAATTGTATGATAAATTCAATCAGCATTCTTAATGGTTTTTTGGTATGATTAATATTTTGAAAATTCAATATGGTATAAGAGATTGAATTTTCTGTTTTTTATGAGGTGGGTTACTAAGTCTATAGGGGAAGTGAACTATGTATATTTTTATTTTTAAAATAGAACAGTAATAAAGAATGTAACAAGTAAGAGATAAACTTGAAAAAGAGGTTTCAAAGAATGAGTCTTTTCATAAAGAAAGCAATGGATGAAGAAAAGAAAAAAGTATTGAATCAAACTTTAGGAGCGATTGATTTAACTCTTTTAGGTATTGGAGCAATTATTGGTACAGGTATTTTCGTATTAACTGGTATTGTAGCAGCGAAACATGCTGGTCCGGCGATTGTATTATCTTTTGTATTAGCGGCAATTATATGTGCATGTGTAGCTTTCTGTTATGCTGAATTTGCATCTACAGTTCCAGTTTCGGGAAGTGTATATTCATATACATATATGACACTAGGTGAGATTTTTGCATTTATAGTTGGCTGGTGTGTTATGCTGGAGTATTTATTAGCGACTTCTGCGGTTGCAGCAGGCTGGTCAGCATATTTTCAGTCACTGCTACTAGGTTTTAATATTCACATTCCTACGGTTTTTGCTTCGGCACCAGGAATGGGGAAGGGTGGAATCATTGATTTACCAGCAGTTCTTATTATTTTAGTTGTTACATTTTTATTAAGCCGTGGTGCAAAAGAAAGTGCACGAATTAATAATATAATGGTTATTATTAAACTGGCTGTTATTGTAGGATTTATTGTTATAGGGACACAATATGTAAGACCAGAGAATTGGCAACCATTTCTACCGTTTGGTTTTCACGGTGTGGTAGGGGGCGCTGCTACTGTATTTTTTGCTTTTTTAGGATTTGATGCAGTTGCAACAGCCGCAGAGGAAGTGAAGCGTCCACAACGTAACGTGCCAATTGGGCTACTTGTTTCCTTGTTCATTTGTACCGTTCTATATGTAGGTGTTTCATTCGTGCTAACTGGAATGGTTCCGTTTACGGAATTAAATGTTGCTGATCCGGTTGCATATGCGTTGCGCACTGTAGGAGAAGATAGAATTGCTGGGTTGTTATCGGTGGGAGCGATAGCAGGGCTAACAACAGTTCTGTTAGTAGCTATGTTTGCATTTGTTCGTGTATCTTATTCGATGAGTCGAGATGGACTGTTACCAAAAAGACTTTCAAGTGTCCATAAACGTTTACAAACTCCATTTTTTAATACGTGGGTTACAGGTATACTAGCAGCTTTATTAGCGGGATTAGTGGATTTGAATTTATTAGCTAATTTAGTGAATATGGGAACGATAACAGCATTTGTGTTTGTATCTATAGCTGTCATTGTATTAAGAAAGACACATCCTGATATGAAGAGGCCATTCCGTGCCCCTCTAGTACCTTTTTTACCTATCGTTTCAATAGTAAGTTGTATATATTTGGCTTTGAACCTTTCTAAGCTTACTTTAATTAGTTTTGTGGCATGGATTATAATAGGCGTTTTCATATATTTTGTATATGCTAAAAAACATAGTAATGTTAGAAATGGAAATAGAGTATAGTCCATTGAAATAATACTTGTAATGGAAATGAAAACACGCTACTTATTCATATAAGAACAAGTAGCGTGTTTTTTCTATTTAATAATCCCATTTTCTAAAATTTTAATAGTTGGTGCCACTTTCACATTAGCTTTTGAAAAGGCACTTGGCCAATCATCTTCAACTTGTTTCCATTCTTCATATTGAAACGCTCTCGCATAATCACCAAATCCGAATGGATCAAGTTGCTGTTTTTGAATTTTGTGGATTAAATCGTTTAAATCATTGTTTAGTTGTTTTGTAATAAGAGAAGTTAATTTTTTTCTATCATTATCTATATCCATGTTGAATGTAAGTTCAGATACGGCAATTTTTAAATCCATTTTAATATTAAATTTGAAGCGGTTATCGCTATAGTCTGTACCGATATCATGATTCATACTAAGAACATTTATTGTTATAAAATCGTCGCCTTTTGTATCTTTTAGATGGCTATTACTTTCAACTAAATTAGAGGGGATTTTCATTGTAAGTGAAACGGGTATATTAGCTTTCTTTTGCACCATAAGAAGAAGGGCACTTTCGTAACGATTTAAAGACATCTTATAAGTTCCACGAGAGGTTAATAGTGCCGAACCGGTAACAATAATATCTTTCTTCCCTTTTTTTATTTCTGAAATAGCAGGAGTTACGCCTTTATTAAAAGTTTGTCTATGAAATTCATGGAATGTCGTAAACACGGTCCGATTGTATAGTTTGTTCGTATTAATTAAATCTGTTAAATATTCAGGAAGAGCAGGCTTATCTTTGAAATTATTATATATAACAGAAGAAATGGGTCCATCTACTGCAACCATGCGCATATTCCCTGTATTTTTAGGGTCGCGATACCAAACATCCAGATAAGGCATAGCTCCTTCTTGTTTTAAAAAATTCGTGCTAAACAATATAAGCTGTAACTTTTCTGTGGACACTAAACCGCTGCTTGAACTGTTAAACGTATCTTTTGCTTCTCGGGGTGTATGTACTTTCGCTTCATGAATTTCGTACTTTTTCTCTACATCTTCATTGAAAATAGGATTTACGTGATACACAATTAATTTTCCTTTTGCTTTTGCGTCAAAACCGTAAATTAATGAGATGGATTGTTTTTCTAAATCAAGCCGATCTTCACAACCTGCTAAAAAAATTATGAGAAAACAAAATATAATAAAATGAATAAAGCGTCTCATTTAAACTTTTCTCCTTTTCCAATGCTGATAAAGTGTCATGTATAAGAGAAATACAACTGGGAATAGAAAAACGATAAAATAACTAGCGGTTCCCCAAAATTCCCGCAACGCACTTATCTGATAAGAAGAAGGGATATAAAATAATAAGATGAAAATACACCCGAATAATAAAAAATAAATAGGTAATGAACTGCCTTTTTTGTTAAGTAATTGATTAATGCCATCTGAAGCAGTAAAAATATAAGGAATACAGGAATCAAAAATAATAAAGAGATAAAATGACAAAAAGATAATTTCAAACCGCTCAAGAAATGAGAAGTGAAACGGTGTAACAAGAGAAAGAGTCGGCCATAAAAACTTTGTTATACCATCTGGACTAAAATAAATAAAAGAAACGAACGTGATTTGAAGATAAATAAATAACGTAATCAAATTTGCAATAACAATTCCTTTTTTTGCAGATGCTTTGTTAGTTAAATAAGGATAAAGGACAAACGCAAACTCGAATCCGAGAAACGCAATGATAGTTGATTTTACGGTGTTTATAATTGGTAGCCATCCTTCCTTGATAAGAGGAAGAAGATATATAAAATGCCCATCTTTAAGAGGAATAAATAATAATAATGGCATCCAAAGTGTAAAGATGACAGTGAAAACAGCAAAACGACTAATAATAAGTGCTCCTTTACATGCAAGCATAAGCATTGGAATAGATAGCAAAATCATAATTAAAGACATAGGAGATCTAGGTAAAATCCAAATATGAATAACGTATAAGAGGGAAAAAATTAAGGAAACAGCTGCGAGTACAGCATATAAAATCCAAAAAATCATTACTACTCTTCCTAGCCATTTTCCAAGATAGCGTATCAGCACATCAAGTAAAGTATATCCTGGATGTTTTTCCATGATTTTTACAATACATAGACTGACTAAAGTAGTAATGACACATCCGATAATAATAGACATCCAGCCATCTGTATTCGCTCCTTGTGCAACTTCACGCGGAAGTGTAAGTACGCCGAATCCGACTTGAACACCACTAATAGTTAAAATGTATTGAAATAAAGTGATCTCCCTCTTTGCACGTTTTGTCACTAATTCTCCTCCTTTTCTTCAACATCTCTTTGCCGGTTATCTTGTTTTAATTGTAGAGATAGTGGCCGTTTCTTCATAATTTTCCATGGGAAACGTATAAGGGTATCTTTTAAATCCGAAGCATATGACGGAGAAAAAGGACTACCATATGGTACACCAAGTGATTCCATAGAAAGAATATGGATGATAATGATTGCCATTCCAACCATAATTCCAATGACGCCAAATAAAGAGGCGGCTATCATCATTGGGAATCGAAGAAGCCGAATTCCTGCTGACATTTCTAAGTTAGGAATAATGAAGGAGGCAACCGCAGTAATTGATACGACGATAACCATAACGTTACTCACAATCCCAGCTTGAACCGCAGCTTGTCCAATTACAATTCCTCCTACGACGCCGATTGTTTGTCCAACAGGACCAGGAAGCCGAATCGCTGCTTCTCGGAGCATTTCGAGAACTAATTCCATTAATAAAGCTTCTAATATGGGAGGAAAAGGAATTTTGGCTCGAGATTCTCCAATCGTTAACAACAATTTGAGCGGAATCACTTCATAATGGAAGGAAATCATAGCAATATAAAGAGCAGGAGCAAATATTGCAATAAATAGCCCAGTGAAACGAAGGAGTCGTATAAAAGATGGAATCATAGGTCTGAAGCTGTAATCATCTATCGTCTGAAAGAAGGATGAAAAGGTCATAGGTCCTATTAATACGCCTGGTGAGCGATCTACAACAACGGCAATTCGCCCATTCAAAATATGATGTGCTGTTGTGTCAGGACGTTCAGTGATAGACAATTGTGGGAAGAGAGTATAGGAATTATCTTCAACAAATCCTTCTAATTCACCGGTAGTAAGAATAGCATCTACTTTGATTGATTCAATGCGGCATGCCATATCTTGTACAACATCTTCGTTTGCAACATCTGCAAGATAAAGTAAAAAAACTTTAGAGGTTGCTCGTTCGCCAACAGTGAATTCCTTCACTTTTAATTCGCGATTTGGAATATAGCGACGAATAAGTGCGATACTATCACTTGCCACTTCATTAAATCCTTCGTGTGAGCTTTTTATGGAAGTCTCTGTTGTAGGTTCTTCAATACTCCTTTTTGGCGCCGCTTGCGTATCTAGTTCTAAAGCTGATAATTGCCCGTTTATAAATAAAATACTTTTGCCGTGTAAGAGAGATTGCTCAATGTCTATCCACTTCTGAACTTTTTTAATATTCCCTATAGAAACAGAAGATTCCCAAAAATCATCTTCATTCCATTCTTTAAATAAGAGAGGACGAAGAATATCTACATTAATAACAGTTTTATCTACAAGTCCTTCCATATATATAAGAGCAGCTTCTTTTCCGTTTTTTAACGGGAAAGTGCGTGTAATTAATTCTGGAATACCACTAAATAATTTGGATAAGTGTTTAAGATTAAGCGGCATGGAGGAAGAAATTTCTTTATTTAATACAGTTTCAGATTGCTCATGTGTAGAGAAAGATTTTTCGCCCCTTATCCATTTTCGAAAAGATCCCATATATTCACCTTATTCCTCGTTGAACTTTATATGGGTTATTATGGATAGTTACATACAGACATATGCGCAGTTTAAAATTTATATTGTATATTTGTACATTTAACGCTATAATTATAGTGTTAAAGATGGAATCGTGATATGACCTGTTATGAATCTATCGTTTTATTTATGAATAAATGGATTGGTATTTTAGCAAGATGTGCTAATAAACTACTCCACCATGATGATAGCGTGCCCAAAATGTGGTGCGTATATTTTCGTGGTGGAGTTTTTTTATTCTCAAAAAGGGGGAAAGACCATGAATGACAACATGGTTCATATTACAATTGACGGAAAAAAGTATACAGCGGAGCCTGGTTCAACGATATTGGGTGTTATTAATGAGAACGGGATTGAACATCCGCAAATTTGTTACGTGCCGGAAGTAGATCCTATTCAAACATGTGACACTTGTATTGTAGAAGTTGACGGAAAGTTAATGCGTTCTTGTTCGACGATAGCAACGGAAGGTATGAACGTTGAGCGTGCTTCTGTTCGCGCAAAAGAAGCACAAACAGAGGCGATGGATCGGTTACTAGAAAATCATTTATTATACTGTACAGTATGTGACAACAACAATGGGAACTGTAAACTGCATAATACAGCAGAATTAATGGAAATTGAACATCAAAAATATCCTTATGAACCGAAAGTAGATGTAAGTGAAGTTGATATGACGCATCCGTTTTATCGCTATGACCCTAATCAATGTATTGCATGCGGTCAATGCGTTGAGGTGTGTCAAAACTTACAAGTAAATGAAACGTTATCGATAGACTGGGAAGCGGAACGTCCACGAGTTATTTGGGATGAAGGAGTAAATATTAATGATTCTTCATGCGTTAGCTGTGGTCAATGTGTAACGATTTGCCCTTGTAACGCTTTAATGGAGAAAACGATGCTCGGTGAAGCTGGATTTATGACGGGATTAAATACGGCTTCATATATACCAAGGGTTTTAGAGCCCTTGGTGACACTTTGGTAACTTTTTTGCTAAATCGTCTTCTATAAAGGCGAGTGCTTCTGCTTGTTTTGACGGATATAAGTGACTATAAGTATTCAGAGTTGTTGCTACATCAGAATGACCTAGTCGTTGTGCTACTACAAGTGGACTTACACCTTTATTAATTAAATAAGATGCATGTGAATGTCTAAATTCATGAAGTAAAATTTTTTTTACTCTAGCAGTAGCCACATATTTCTTGTATCGTTCATCTAGCGTGGAGGTAGCAATACTATTATAAAACTCACCGAAAACAACATAATTATTTTTTACTGGTGCTGTTAATGTAGCATGTTCTCTTAATTTCTTCAATAAATTAATGATAAGTGTAGGCAATAAGATGATTCTATTTGATGATTTTGTCTTTGGTTTGGTAACTTGACGATTGTATTCAGTTTTATTGATGTTAATCGTTTTTCCTACAAAATCAACATCCGCCCATGTTAAAGCTAATAATTCACCTTTCCTAGCGCCGCTATAATAAAGTGTCGAAAAAAATGCATTGTAAAGTAGATCATCTACAGTATCGATGAACCTTTGAAATTCATCGAATTCCCAATAACTCATTCGTTTGTTTGATTCTAATTCAAAGTTTCCTGCAATACGTGCTGGATTGCTAGTCAATCCATAAAATTTTATCGCAAAATTGAATATAGCGGATAGTATAGTATGAATTTGCTTTAGAGTATCAGCGGAGTAGTTATTTAAGAGTTTATTTTGATAGTTCATTACATGTTTTGCGGTAATGGTATCAATTTTCATTTTACCAAATTCTTTTAGTAAATGATTATAAATTGCATTTTTTATGGCGTTAATCGAAGACTGTTTCCTCCTTTGGCAATACCAATCAAAATAACTATCCGCAACTTGAGCAAACGTCAAGCTAGAGTTCGTCTCTTTTTCAACTAACATTTTCGCTTCGGCTTCGCGTGCTTCCTTTTTAGTTTTAAACCCACGACGTTTTACTTGTTTTTGCGTGCCATCAAACTGACGGACTCTGACAACGAAGAAATAGGTTCCTCGTTCTTTATCTTTGTAAATTACCATCGGGAATCCCTCCTGCATATGTAAAGATTGATAATTCTATTTATTATGTGAATTATAACATTGTGTACGATAAAAAAGAAAGACGCTCAATATAAATAGAACGTCTTTCGTCGACTTGAATTATCTTCATTTGCATAACATCATGCCTGATATCACAAACTTTATAGCTGTCATGATACTATAATTCAACTATATCCAATGATACTTGAGCAAGTTTTTTCAGGAGTTTAAGAATGGCTGGGTACATATTGTTGGGAATTGGCTGGTTTTTACATGAATTTGTGTCAAATATAATGAAAATGAATCATTATTCAGTAAGTTATATTGAGAAATAGATGAAACCTTAAAATAGAATGTAATTTCATGCTAAAATTGGTTTCGTATACAGTACTTAGGTTTCTGTCGGATTAATAGACAGAATAATCTTAAAAATAAAATAAAGCATAAAAACTCGCAGAGCGTGTGTAAGAGGTGATTCTGACAAAACCACTTATACCGTTCATCCTACTACCTTAGGACAAACACTTGCATCATACGAGTTCCTCCTTAGTTTAACAGATATTCATCATTCGTAGTGCAGTTTAGAGGTTGAGAAAATAGGATGGTGGATTTTTTATGTTTTAGGGAGAAGTGAAGGGGGAATAGGAACGATTATGGAAAAAATTATGAATGAATTATTGACAAAAATTGAATCAGCTGGATTTTCGCGAAGGCAATTTGCTATAAGGCTTGAAGTGAGTCGAGAAACATTTCGTAGAGGCATAAATTGTGAAAGTGAAATGGATGTAGAAATGTTTTTTAAAGCGACGAATTTTTTATATGATAACCCGGAGAAAAAACGAGAGATTACAAAGAAATATTTCCTTGCTTGTACGTTACCATCTCACTTAGAAATTGGGTTGATATATTTTCAGGTACAAGCGGACTACAACTCCATGAATAAATTAATTGAAAAACATAGGGAGAATTCAAATTTATCAATATTTTTTACAATTTATAAGTTATTTAATAAGCGTAATAATAATGAATTGAGAGGACAAGCGCTGTATGAGGAAATTAGAAGCACACGTTTTTCTGCAAATCCACATGTGCAAGTAATGGTCAATATTTTATATATGCTGGCTTTAGCAGATAAACCGAATAATAATGCGAGTATTCAATATGTTGATGAAGTTGAAGCCAATCTTAAGCTAATTAAAAACGGGCGAATAAAAGATTATCTTCGCATATTTGCAGATGAGCGTATTGCATTTATGCATTTGTGGAGAATTGAGTTGGAAGAGTGTAGAAAAATAGCTTATAAAATTATAAATTCAGACATAGACGTACCAATGATTCGAATAACTGGGATTTCATGTTTGGCAGAAAGTTTTCAAATAGAGGATCCAATAAAAGCCGAGGCACTTTTAGTACAATCAGGAGAAATGTTAAAGGAAATTAAAGTATCTCAGCAATCTCAAAAATATTTAGCAGTACAAACGACTTTAGCACACGTACGAATATACAATAATATAAATGTTGATAAGATTGATGTATCTACACTTCACCCAACAGAGCGAGCTACATTTGAATATCACTTTGGTGATCGAGAACTTGCAATTTCCATCTTTGAAAAGTTAAAAGAAGCTGGGCATACTCCTTTTTCGCGTATTGCATATTCGATGTGCATTAATGATATGGAGGGTATTAAGCGGGCACTATTGGATTTTGAATTAATGGGGTTGAGTTTTTATGGGCGAATGTATAAAATGATTCTTAATAGGGAAGGGGTTGTGCTGATATGAAAATGAAGATAGTGGCAGTATTAACGGTTTTGGGGATTATAGGTCTGTGGGGAGGGAATATAAGTAGTTTTGAACATGAAGCAATTCAGCAGAAACAAACAGAAATCAAATATATGTTTAACGATCCGGGAACTAGTTGAATAGAAATTTAAAAAAAGTCACTACTTAGTAGTGACTTTTCGTGCTTTTATAGGTGACCCATTTCAAAGGGGGATATTCTAAAAATGAGTCATCTATAAATTAACAATTTCTGAAGGAGAGATTTTTTTATGACTCCAAATATGAGTAGAATGGAATTAGGAGGATGCGAGATGAAAAAAGAACAATTAGCAAAAGAATTAATGGTAAATTGGTTTTTAGAAAATAAAAGAACAGATGTAGAGGAGGTGTTACAAGCTATGATTTTAGGTACATATAAAGAGAAAATAGAAATCAAAAAAGCTGACGATTAAGTTAGCTTTTTTGGTAGAAAATTATCTCTTATTTTTGAGTTTTAGTAAATTGCACATACATCAAAGCTTGTTTCCACGCATTTTCTTGCTCATTTTCTGGTAAATCGGATACCAATTCAGCAAAACGTGATGCCATTTCAGTTGTTTTTTTATCTTCAACCTCAGTTAAACGTGAATCTTGTGATCTTCCTAACAAGTAATCTGTAGTTACGCAATATAAATCAGCAATTGCATTTAGTAAATTCATGTTTGGTTCAATTCTATTCGTTTCTAAGTGGGAATAGGTAGGTCTAGATATGTCTAATAAGGCAGCTATTTCTCCTTGCGTGCGTTTGCCTCTTAATTGTTTTAATTTGGTTCCTAAGGTCACTGGAATAATCCCCTTTCATAATCGGAATGTCCTACTGCTTATTATAGATAAAATAATTATCAATTTAAACCCCTTCAAGAAAAAAATGTTCAAAAATTTATAAAAAACAATTGATGTTCAGAAATTTATCGTATATACTTGGTGTACCAACAACATCCAATATAATTGAGAAGGTGATGAAATGAGTATTATAGTGAAAAATGAAAGGCTTAAGCATAAAATGACACGAAAACAATTGGCTGAAAAACTAGATATATCAGCGGCGTATATAAGAAAAATCGAAGATGGGTATATGCCAAGGCCTTATATTATGGCTAGATATCAAACGGTGTTTAACAGGAGCGCTAGAGAGCTTTTTCCTGATTATTTTGCGGTGTTTAATGATAACAAATTTATCGTATGATAATTAAGTAGTTAGCTTATAAATAAAAAATCTCTTTTAACAGGAGCGATACCATGCACAAAAAACTATACATCGCCAGAAAAGAGCAACGCATGACGCAAGTGGCAGCGGCACATTTAATTCGCATTTCACCGAGGGCGTATTTTGCTAAGGAACACTGTAAAAGTGATTTCACCCTAAAAGAAGCTCAAAGACTAGCAAAATACTTTAAAACAACGGTGGACGAGCTGTTTGCCCCGGAAAATAGTGAGGCAACACCACTTACTATCTTGCCATATGAAGTGGAGTATCATGAGCCGGAAGTAAGTGAGAAAGGGCAGGTGAATACCTTAATCGCGAAATATGGAAATAACAATTTATCGGTAAGGGAAGGGGGTGTAACACTTAGTGTATGGCTCAACAGTAATGACTACTCATTAGATAAAATCCCACAATTGTTTAAGGCGTTTGCTACATGTCTGGAAGAGTTTCATGCAAAAAGTTAACTGAATTGGAACGTTTGTTGTAAAAAGGTGTAGTAGGCATAGGCAATGCTGTTACATCTTGAAAAGAAAAAGGAGAGAGTGTGTAGTATGAACCAAGCAGTTCTAAAAAAAGACCTACAAAAGAAACAAATACTAGATGAATTCTTACAACACTGCGAACAAAAACAAGTAGAAGCACTACAAAAGAATGATCCCTATCAGTTTTGCATCTGGATCAAAGAAGCCCGGTTAGCCCGAAGGGAGTTGGTAGCACTGTATCGTGCGAAAGAGAAACATGATGAGGAACGTGCGCGTATTCAAGGAATTGTTCACCGCTTGAGAAATATAGGCGTGAATGCCGATGTTGTGGAGAGGGTGCATTATATTACGCTTTCAGAGGAGGTTAGCTGAATGCTAGAAAACCCAAACACCATAGGCAACTTACACGATTCCCCTAGACAAGACTTTGAACACTATTGTAGCGATTGTGATGGTGAATTGTATTTCGGTATGACGTATTACGAATTTGAAGGGAGTCTCATTTGTGAGGAATGTAATGAGAAGTTTCTAGAGCGACATGGCACGCGTTTTGTCGCAGGGGAATAAAAAAGAACTCACGGGAATGAGTTCTCAATAAAAATTTAAGGTAAAGCCAGTATAACACAGAGGGTGAGTGAAAGAAACATGCAGGC